>CAYVQA010000007.1:29650-34435 GCA_964453965.1 uncultured Staphylococcaceae bacterium | reverse complement strand
TGAAGTAATAACCGATATAAATAATCTTTTTGAAAATTTAATGTCAAAAGATTATGGAGGTGTTAATTATCCTGAAGGTCATAAACTTGTTTTTGGTAATCAAGCTTATTTAGAAAGTTCTAGTGAAAAATATCATATGGTAAATTTAACATATGATAAAGAAAAACTAGAAGGTTATAGTAAAATAGAAGCTGAAGCCTTTATTGTTGGTAAAGATCTTTTAAAAAGAATAAAAAATGAGAAAATATTAAAAAATAAAACATTAGTAAATCCATCATTTAGTGATTTTGCGGTGCTAACAAATTCGACTTCAGCTCATAAAATTTATGCGAAAGTTTTTAGTTTTTTAGGAATACCTTTTACACTAAGTAGTAAAAGTAGTTTTATTAGAAGTGAAGAAATCTATTTTATTAAGGCGATGCTTGAATGTAGTTATAGTTTAGTTTCAAATGAATATTATGAAAAACATTATCAAATAGCATTACTTAGCTTACTTCGTTCATTTGCAATAAGAAAAACAGATGATGAAATTCATTTATTGTTTACGCATCAGATGACTTTAAAAGAATTAGATAGCGATTTATATGAAAAAATGTATAAATATGCGGCGATGATGGAAAATATTTCATTAAGTGAAATTATTCTTACAATATATCGTGATTTTGACTTGTATTTAAAATTAGTAAAACTAGGGAATTTAGAAGAAAGAGAACAAAAACTTATGTTCTTTTATCAAAAAGCGAAAGAGTTTCAAACATATCATATTATTGATTTTCTTAATTACTTAGATGATATTAGTAATAATGAAAAATTAGATATTGAATATAATCAAAAAAATAATACAAATGAGGCGGTAAGCATTATCACAATTCATAAATCTAAAGGGTTGGAATATCCAATTTGTTATTTAGTTGATCTAGATCATGATTTTAATTTAATGGATATAAATTCAACATTTTTATTTGATTTAAATTATGGTGTGATTTTACCTATTTTTGATGAAGGACTAAAAAGTATTGTTACGAAAAAATTATATCGGCTTCACTATTTACAAGCAGAAGTTGGTGAAAAAATTAGATTATATTATGTTGCGGTTACTCGCGCAAAGGAAAAATTGATTTTTGTTAGTCCTAATATAAAGTCTAATGATGAAGACTTAACTGATTTTGTAAAAGATAAATTTCGTTCATTTTATGATTTTCATAATGCTTTGTATAATGTTCTTGCTAAATATACATATGAAATTGATTTGATTAATTTAGGATTAACGAAAGCATACTTGTATAACGTTAATAATACTAAGAAAATTATTCAAAATGAACTTATTAGTAATAATAATCAATATATATCTATTAATGATAGAAAAAGCGATATTATTGATAAACAATATTCGAAAAAAATTGAAAAAGTTTTATCTACAAAAGAAGTTATGATGATGGAAAAAGGAACTTTATTTCATAAAGCGTTGGAGATTACTGATGTTATAAATAAAGTTAATCCCTATAATGATAAACTTGTTGAAAAATTTTTAAATCATCCATTTATTATGAGTAAAAAAATTATCAAAGAATATCATGAGTATTCTTTTGTTGATAAAAATAAGGTACATGGAATAATTGATTTAATCTTAGAAACGGATGAATGTATATATATAATTGATTATAAATTAAAAAACATCAATGATGAAGCTTATTTATCACAATTAGAAAATTATCGGATTTATTTAGAATCATTAACAAATAAAAAAATATATAAATATTTATATTCTTTGATTGAAGAAAATTTTGTTTTAATAAAATGAATAAAAAATTTAAACCTCCCAAAAATAAAGTGGGAGGTTTTTATGAAGAAAAAAATGAAAAATATTATAAGTACTTTAACATTAATATTGTTAACAAGTTTTGCCATTTTTATTCCTGGTTTTTTTAAAAAAAATAAAAGTCATGTAGCAGATGAAAAAATTAGTCAAAAAACATCAAATAGTGTTTGTAAAGTAAGAAATATATATTATGATTCACTTCAAACAGCAATTGATAATAATCCTGATAACTTAGTTTATGAATTAATTGCCAATATCAATGAACAATTGAATATTATAAATCGTTCTTTAACTATTGAAGGCAATAATTTTGAAATTTGCCCAAGCGTCATGGATAATAATTTAGGAATTGTTAATATAAAAGATTCAACTGTGAATTTACGGAATGTTAAATTAATTGGTACAAGAAATGTTTGTACTGGCATATATGTTACTAGTTCAAATCTTTCACTTGAAAATGTCATTTTGAATGGGTTTAATACTGATAATAAAAAAATGTCTAATGGAGTTGGTATATATGTTTTAAATGAAAAAACGCGTTCTGTTATGATAAAAATTGATAATTGTTGTTTTAAAAATTGTTCTAGTTATTCGCTTTTTGTAACAAATAAAAGTGAAAATAAAGATGAAATAATTCCGGTTATAAGATTAAAAATCAATTTTTCCTCTTTCTTAAATGATTATTCTAGTGACAATATTTTTATTGCTTTAATCGGAAATATTGTTGGTGATATTACAGATAATAGTTTTATGAGTAGTGAATTAAATATTGACGACGGATTAAAGAACTATGATGTGTATCAAAATACTTCATATAATACAATAACATATTCGAATAATTCCTTTTCAAGTGATTATAAAAGCATTTATCAACAAATTAAAACGTAAAAAAGATATAATAATATTATCTAAAAAATAAGAGGAAATATATGCGTTTTTTTAAATCATTTTTATTGTTTATTAGTCTATTTATTAGTGTTACTTTATGTTCATGTGTTCAAACTAAAGAGATATATGAAATTGTAAAGATTGAATATAGTGATACAAGTGTTGATATTAATATTAATGTTAGAAATTCATCGTATGAAAGATTATATATAGTAATTTTATCAGATGGTGATGAATTTGACCGTAAAATTTTAACAAAAGAAAATAATGTTTATAAAACAAATTATTCATTTACAGGATTGATGCCTTCTACAAAATATATCATCAATTTTACAGGTGTTAATGGGACAGAAAATGAAATTAGTCTTGATGTATATGATTTTACAACCGATAGTCAAACTATATCAAATGAAATTACTTTTGAAAATCAAACATTTGATTACACTGGTCTTTTGATTGAACCAATTGTTAATAATTTACCAAACGACGCAATAGTTGTTTTTACTCCTGAAGATATATATGATGCAGGAGTGTATGAAGTAAAAGCAGAAATATTATTTGAAGATAATTACGAAATGACATTATTTGCGACCATAACAGTAAGGAAAGTTGATTATCCTGCTGATTATGTTTTTAATGTATTAAATTCAAAAATATATACGGGTGATAAAATCAGTTTTGATTATTTATTAATTGATAATTATGATACTATTTTAACGTATAAATCAGATGGTAAAGTAGTAGAAGAGATGGTTGAACCTGGTGATTATAAAATTGAATTATTAATAAAAGAAAGTGTTAATTATAATGAAACACTTTTAATCTATGATTTTTCAATTGTTGAAAAGGAATTAGACATTTTTATTAGTGAATATTTAGAAGGATATTATCATAAGGATTATAATCCTAATGGTAATAATAATGATAAAGCATTAGAACTATATAACCCTACAAAAAATGAAATTAATTTAAGTGATTATAAAATTTGTATTTTTAAGAGCGGCTCTTTAAAAGCAGATTATATTATTAATTTAGAAGGAAAAATCGAAGCTGATTCGACTTTTGTTATTGTTAATCAGTATTCAAGTGATGAATTAAAATCATATGCTAATATGCAGGGTGAATTATATTTTTCAGGTAAACAAACAATTGCATTATATCATAATGATGTTTTAATTGATATTTTAGGAGTGATTGGTCAAATATACAATGAACCAATGAATATTAATGGTGTTACTGGTGCTTTTGCGGATAACAGATTGATTAGAAAAGCAGGCTTAACAGGCAACACTATATTTACGGAAAATGAATGGATTGTAGTTGGTAATTGTGAATATACTGGACTTGGAGAACATAATTACAAAGAAGAAAAATAATAAACGAAAGATTAGTCTTTACGAAGACTAATTTTTTTAAACTTTTAGTTGACATATAGTTGATAAAAATTTGCTATAATTTATTTTGTTAAGAGGTCTTGGTATGAGAATGAAAAAAGTATTGATATTTGAGATAATTGTAATAATTATATGTTTATGTGGTTGTAAAAATAATAAAAAGCCTTCTCAAAGTGAAACTGTAGATGATGATTTAACAACAACTGAATTAGCAAAACCCAGTACTGGCTCACCATTAAATACAAATCCGTTAGATAATCTCTTTATATCTTTATCTGTATTTAGAAATCAAGAATATTTTAAATCTAATTCAAATGGCACCGCTAAAGCCAAATTTTTAGGAATTAATTATACGCAAAATATTGAAATATTTAAACAAAAAGCAAAAGATGTTACACTTTTGCAACAAATTAGTAGAAGCCTTCTTAAAAAAACAGCAGAACAAAAAATGATATATGAAAATTGTGCGGTTATACGGTCTGCGTTTAAGATTAATAAAGATATTGTTGAATGGGAAAATAGTGGTAGTAAAGTAATTAGTACAAGTGAATATTTAGAATTATATGGCTATCTGCCTACTTATTACACAGGTTATATTCTAAATAAAAAGACTATTCTTGATTATAAAGTGCTTAAAAATGTTGAGAATGAATTTACAATATATTTGGAATTGAATCCAAAAAT
>CAYVQA010000007.1:28253-29550 GCA_964453965.1 uncultured Staphylococcaceae bacterium | reverse complement strand
AAAAAATATTAAGCAAACTTTTCCGCTTTTTCAAAAGCCTTGCAAAAAAAAATAAAATGATGTATAATAAAACTGAAGAGGTGAGAAAAATGGAGAAGAAAACAATTATTGCATTAATGTATGATTTTGATAAAACTTTATCTCCTAAAGATATGCAAGAATATAGTTTTATTCCTAGCATTGGGATGAATGCACCTGAGTTTTGGGATGAAACAAATCGCATTGTTGAAAAAACATCAATGGATAAGATTCTTGCGTATATGTATTTGATGCTTAAAAAATCAAAAAAGAATGATGTTCCAATTACAAAAGAAGCGTTTATGTCGCTTGGAACGGCAGTTAAATTATATCCAGGAGTAAAAAGTTGGTTTAAAAGGATTAATGCTTATGGGGAATCGCTAGGAGTTCATATTGAGCATTATATCATTTCCTCTGGCTTGAAAGAAATAATTGAAGGAACATCAATTGCAAAAGAATTTAAGCGAATATATGCATGTGAATTTCACTATAATGAACGTGGTAATGCGGATTGGCCACAACAAGCAATAAATTATACTACTAAAACTCAATTTTTATTTAGAATATCTAAAGGTGTTTTAGATACAATTGATGATGATACATTAAATTCTTATATGAGCCCAAATGAACGAAGGGTCCCTTATCGTAATATGATTTATTTTGGCGATGGGTTAACGGATGTTCCATGTATGAAACTAGTTAAAGCATATGGAGGTCAATCGATTGCAATTTATCAAAAGAATAAATTTAATAAGGTTCAACGACTACTTGATGAAGGACGTGTAAATTTTGTTTGCCCAAGCGATTATAGTGAAGGCTCAGAATTAGAAAAAATAGTTAAATTAATTATTGATCGGATGGCAATTACCAATGAACTTGAGCTTATAAAAGAAGAGCAAGATCACATAGTAAATCGAGAAGAATAAACTTTAAATCTTATAAGCATTGATTATTAATCATTGTTTATAGGATTTTTTTATTAATTAGTAATTGAATAAAAGAATTGTTAAAAATTAATAATAATATTGGTGATTATATGTGGATTATTTTTTCGATTATATCTTGCGTTCTTGCAGCAATAATGCAAATTCTCAATAAAAAAATTTTAATTGATATGGATTCTTTAACTGTTACATTTATTAAAAATGGTTTTGTTTTCTTATTTAGTTTTTGGATTATTTTTTCAAATAAAACAAGAAATAAAATATTTAGTATAGATATAAAAACTTTTCTTATGATTATTGTTTTGGCAATAATAACTTTTTTAACATATTTATTT
>CAYVQA010000007.1:0-28153 GCA_964453965.1 uncultured Staphylococcaceae bacterium | reverse complement strand
GCATTATTAATTTTTATTGGTATAGTTTTAGTAGTAATTAAATCTTAAAATAACAATAAATAGATCCCAAAATATATTATCAAGTGTCTTGAAAAAAAATTAAAAAAAGTGTATAATAAATTGATACTGAGTATCAATTTCTTTTTCTGGAGGATTAAATGAATTCAAAAGGATATAATACTAAACCAAGAGCAATTATTTTAGATATATTACAGTCAAGCCGTGAAAAACATTTGACGGCTGAAGAAATATTAGATTTATTAAAAGTTAATCAAACACCAGTTGGACGAGCAACTTTGTATCGTTATTTAGATCATTTAGTTCAAACTGGCGAAGTAAAAAAATATTTTATTGGTGAAGGAGTAAGTGCTTGTTATCAATATGATGATGAAGATGACGATTGTAGGCATTATCATCTTAGATGTAATCAATGTGGGAAACTATTTCATGCAAAAATTAAAAATGTTGATAAATTTAAAGAAACAATAAAAAAAGAATGTGGCTTTTTAGTTGATTTGCCACGCACTATTGTATATGGTACTTGTGAAGAATGTTTTAAAAGAGGGAAAGAAAAATGATTAAAAAGTTTTTTTTGATTATTTGTATTATAATAAGTACGATGTTTCTTATTAGTTGTGATAATAATTCATATAATGAAAAACTTGATATTGTAACAACTAATTTTGTGCAATATAGTATTACTAATGAGATAGTTAAAAATAAATGTAATGTTAAAATGGTATTAAGACCAGGTCAAGATAGTCATAGTTTTGATCCAACTATCAATGTTGTAATTAATATTAATAAAGCGGATATGTTTATTTATACAAGTGAACATGTCGAAACATGGGCTGAGAAATTAATCTCAAAAATAAATAATGGTCCTATTGTTGTTGAATCAGGAAAAGGGGTTGCTTTTAAAGCTTCCCTTCATGAACATCAAGAAGGACATAATCATGAAGATGAAGAAGATCATAGTGGTCATAATCATTCGATTGACCCTCATATATGGACTAATATAAAAAATGCAATAATAATGGCCCAAAATATTGTTAATGCTGTTATTTCATTAGATCCCGATAACAAAGATTTTTATATGAATAATGCAATTGCATACACACAAAAATTAACTGATTTAGAAAAAGAATATCGGATGTTTTTTTCAGAAAATTCAAATGTAAAATTGTTTTTTGTTAGTCCGTTCTCGTTTTTATATATGTGTGAGGAATATGATATCGACTATATTTCATTATATTCAACTTGTTCTACTGAAGTTGAACCGAGTGCATCTGATTTAATTTCGATGATTAGTCAAATTGAAAAAGCTGGTGTAAAATATATATATAAAAAGGAATTAGTTTCGTCTGAAGTAGCCGATAAAATTGCTGAGGTTACGAATACAAAAGTGTTAGTGCTTCATTCTGCTGATAATGTTTCAGTTGAGGAGTACCAAAACAAAATAACATATTATGAAATAATGAAATCGAATTTAGATTCATTAAGGAAAGGATTAAGTTAATGGTACAACTTGAGTTAAAAGATTTATGTATTGGTTATAATTTTAAACCAGTTCAAAAAGCAATTAATTGCAAAATTGAATATGGAGATTTTGTTTGTGTAATTGGTACAAATGGCGTTGGGAAAACAACATTAATTAAAACTATTTTGGGGCTTGTAAATCCAATTAGTGGTAAGATAGTTTATGAAAAGAGAACAAAATTGTCATCAATTGGTTATTTACAACAAAGTATAAATATAGAAAGCGATTTTCCAGCTTCGGTATATGAAGTTGTTCTTTCTGGGTGTTTGTCAATGATTAAAAAACGCCCATTTTATGGTAAAAAAGAAAGGGAAATTGTTAAGAAAAATTTAGAATTATTAGATATAGATAATTTAAAAAATAAGTCTTTTAAAGAATTAAGTGGTGGTCAACAACAAAGAGTTTTAATTGCACGGGCGATGTGTGCAGCAAATAAAATGATAATTCTTGATGAGCCTTTTGTTGGACTTGATACATATATGGTTAAACAATTGAAGGATACGATTCACAGAATCAACAAGGAACTTGGAATCACAATTGTAATGGTAACGCATCACTTAGATCTAAGTATTGAAGATGTTACTAAAGTGCTTAAATTGTCTGCTAATGGAATGTATTTTGGTGGTGTAAAAGAATATCAAGCACATAAAAAAATGATGGAGGAAAATCAATGACAATTATAGATATATTTGAAAATATTGAATTTTTTAAGTATCCTTTGCTAGTTGGTATTTTATTGTGCTTATCTGCTTCTGCAATAGGTGTTGTTTTAATTCTTAAACGATATTCAATGATTGGTGATGGACTTAGTCATGTTAGTTTTGGCGTTGTTGCGATTGCAATGGCTGTAAATGTTACACCGAAATTATCTATTTTTGTTGCAATTCCTATTGTAATTGTTGTAGCATATTTTCTTTTATTAATTGGTAATAATACAAAAATGAAAGGTGATTCGGCAATAGCTCTTATTTCTAGTAGTTCACTTGCAATAGCATATTTAATTTTAAATGTAACAGGCACTAATATTGATATAGATAATTATTTATTTGGTTCGATATTGTTTGCGACTAAAAAAGATTTTTATTATATTTTACCAGTTGCAATTATAATTATTTTCTTTTTTATCTTTTTTTACAATCGAATTTTTGCTGTTACATTTGATGAATCATTTGCAAAGGCTACGGGTACAAAAACAAAATTATATAATGCTTTTTTTGCGATTTTAACATCAGTAATTATTGTTTTAGGAATGCGTATTATGGGAACATTATTAATTTCTAGTTTAATTATTTTTCCTGCATTAACTTCAATGCAAGTTTTTAAAAAATTTAAAGCGGTTATAATTTCTTCTTCCGTTATTTCCGTTATTAATTTTTTGATTTCTTTTTTCTTATTTACAAATTTTCCTTCTGGTGCAAGTGTTGTAATTGTTAATTTGGTTGTTTTTATTATTTTTGCACTTGTTGGTCAAATATTGAAATTAAAATTCAATTAATGGTTTAGTTATATGAAGTGTGTATCTTGGAATGTAAATGGACTTAGAGCTTGTAGTGAAAAAGGATTTTGGAATTTCATTTATGAAAATGATTTTGATATAGTCGCAATTCAAGAAATTAAAATGTTTGAATATCAGTTAAAATTATCACTAGATGAAAAAAAAGTATATCAAAAATATTTTAGTTATTTTCATAGTGCGGTGAAACCAGGGTATTCTGGAACATTAGTGATGACTAAATATAAACCGATTAAAGTTTACTTTGATTTTGAGAAAATGAAATTAGATTCTCATAATAAAGAAGGCCGTATAATTACGCTTGAATTTGAAAAATTTTATTTTGTAAATGTTTATGTTCCTAATTCACAAAATTTATTAGTAAGATTAGATTATCGAAGAATTTTTAATAAGGATTTTACAGATTATTTAACTAAATTAAAGAAAGAAAAACCAGTTATTATTTGTGGTGATTTTAATGTTGCACATCAGCCTATTGATATAAAAAATCCTATTCAAAATGTCAATAATCCTGGGTTTTCAATATATGAAAGATTAGATTTTTCTTCCCTTTTAGATTCGGGATATGTTGATGTTTTTAGATATTATAATCCAACAAAAATTTGTTATACATGGTGGAGTTATCGTTTTTCTGCTAGAAGCAAAAATATTGGATGGCGAATAGATTATTTTTTAGTAAGCGATAATACGATTAATAAAGTTGCAAATGCAGATATATATGATGAAATATTAGGAAGTGACCATTGTCCGATTGGACTTGAGATAAATATTGATGATTGATTTAGATGATGCAAAAGTTTTAGCAAAAGCTAATCCGTTAAATGTTTCTATTGGTATTCAAAAGGAACATAATCTTCATAAAGTAATTAAGTATATGATTGATCCGACAGGAATTTATCATGAAATTAAAATTAATGGTAAAATTGCCGATATATATTTGAATAATGAAATATATGAAATTCAAACAAAAGCTTTTAATAATCTACGTGAAAAATTAATGTTTTTTTTGAAAGATTGTAAGGTTATAATATGTTATCCTTTAATTTGTTCAAAAACGATTAATCGCATTAATGAAAATGGTGAAATCATATCAATTAGAAAGTCTCCTAAAAAAGGAAAAAGGATTGAGACATTATTAGAATTATACAAGATAAAAAATTTTCTAAAAGATGAAAATTTACAAATAATGATTTTAGAAATGGATATTGATGAATATCAACAAGTTGTTGAAAAATCTTATAAAAACCATCATGGGAAAATAAGGATTAATCAAGTACCTACTAAATTACATAATGTTACATATTTAAAATCAACTAGTGATTATAAAAAATTATTACCAGTTTTGCCTGATGATTTTACTGCAAATGACCTTGCAAAAAGTTTAAAAATTAATAAACGTTCTGTTGGATATGTAATTCAAGTGTTGAAATTTGTTGATGTAATTGAAGTTGTAAAAAAAGATGGTAAAAAACATATTTACCATCTTAAATAGTTATAGATTATTTTTTATTGCTTTTGTTAATTGATCAGCGCAGCTTGTATTACGCATTCCACATGTATTTCCTTGGAGAATTTCGATTGCTTTTTCAGCAGGAAATCCTTCTAATAATTTACTGATTGCTTTTAAATTTCCATTACATCCTCCTGTAAAAGCAAGATTGGTAATTAAGTTGTCATCAGTAATATCAAATGTAATTTTTTTAGAACATACATTTTGAGGAGTAAATTCAACGTGTTTCATAAGTACCTCCAAATAGTGTTTAATGTATTTTTAAATATTATATAAAATTAATTAAATAATTTCAAATAAAATGATAAAGGAATAAAAATATGATTTACTTTGATAATGCGGCTACAACAAGACCGTATAAAGAAATAATAGATATATATAATAAAGTTAATAATGATTGTTGGTATAATGCAAGTAGTCAACATCGATATGGTAATATAGCTCATAATTTATTTGATAAGGCTATAAAACTTGTTGAAAAAACTTTTAATGTGACTAATAAAAAGGTTACTTTTACAAGTAGTGCTACAGAAGCAAATAATAAAGCCATATATGGGATTTGTAATAAATATAAGAATCAAAATAAGCGTATAATAACAGCCAAATATGAACATCCATCTGTACTTAATTGTTTTAAAGAACTTGAAAAATATTTTGAGGTAAAATATTTAGATATATTAGAAAATGGTGAAATAGATTATGATCAATTGGAAAAATATTTAAATAACGAAACAGTTTTTGTTTCAATTATGTATGTTAATAATATCATTGGTTCGATAAATGATATTAATCGTATTATTAAGTTAGTAAGAAAATATCCAAGAATTAAACTTCATATCGATGGAGTTCAAGGAATAGGGAAAATTAAACTTAGTTTTAAAATAGATGATGTTGATTTGCTTACAGCAAGTGCTCATAAAAATCATGGCTTAAAAGGTACTGCACTTTTATTATATAATCAAAATTTAAATTTAGAATTGATTGAACAAGGTTCGCAACAACAAATTATTAAATCAGGGACAATAGATTTGGCAGGCGCAGTATCGTGTGCTAAAACATTTGAAATAGCTTTTAGCGAACTTGATAAGAATGTTAAAAATTCATATGAAATTAAAAAATATATATATGATGAATTGAAAAAAAATGAAAATGTACATATTAATTCAACTTTAGATGATGGTTCTCCGCACATTCTTAATTTTAGTTATGCAAATGTTAATTCTGAAACCTTGATGCATTATTTTGAAAGTAATGATATATATGTCTCAATTTCGTCTGCATGTAATGAGAAATTATCAAGACCAGAACCTGTTGTGTTAGAACTTACTAAAAATGAAGTTTATGCTAGAAGTTCGATTCGATTAAGCTTTTCGAGTGATAATACAATAGATGATGCAAAAAAATTTATAGAAGTTATTAATAAGTATAAGAAAGTTGGTAAAATATGATATATGATCACATTTTAATTAGATATGGTGAATTAAGTTTAAAAAAGACTAATCGCAAGCAATTTATAAATCGTGTTAATTCGCACATTAAAAATGCTTTAAAAGGATATAATAATATTACTTTGGAACCATGTGGATTAAGATTTTATATTCATTTAAATGGCGAAAATGCAGATGCGATTGTGGATAAATTAATGAAAATTCCAGGAATATATTCTTTTTCATTGGTTACTAAGTGTTTAAGTAATATGGAAGAAATAAATGGACTTGCAAAAAAAGTTCTTTTATTAGAGAATTATAAAAATTCAACTTTTAAAGTTGAAACACATCGTGGTGAAAAATCTTTTCCTTACACATCTATTGAAATATCAAAAATGGTTGGAAGTTTTTTATTTAGAGAAATTCCTGGTTTGAAGGCCGACGTTCATAATCCTGATATTGTTTTAAATATTGATGTTAGATATGAAGGCACTTTTATTTATACAAAAACAATAATGGGATTAGGTGGTTTACCATCAGGATCGCTTGGCAAAGGACTGTTAATGATTAGTGGTGGAATTGATAGTGTTGTTGCTGGATATTTGGCAATTAAAAAAGGTCTTGAAATTGAAGCTATCCATTATGCCTCACCACCTTATACATCTGATAATGCACTTCAAAAGGTTGTTGATTTATTAGAAACGATTGCACCATATCATTATGATGCAAAAATTACTTTGCATGTTGTTCCTTTTACGGAAATTCAAGAAAATATTTATAAGTATGTTAGAGAAGATTATTGTATTACTATTATGCGTAGAATGATGTATCGTATTGCTGAAAAAATTTGTAAAAAAGATAAATGCTTGTGTATTGTTAATGGTGAAAGTGTAGGTCAAGTTGCGTCTCAAACATTAGAAAGTATCAATACAATTGAGGACGTTATTAAAACACCTGTGATTAGGCCAGTTGCTATGTTCGACAAACAAGACATTATTGAAGTTGCAACAAAAATAAAAAGCTATGATATTTCTATTCGCCCATATGATGATTGTTGTACTGTTTTTGTTCCGCGTCATCCGCAAATTAAACCTAAAATCGATGATGCTATAGAAGAAGAAGATAAATTTTCGTTTGAAGAAATGATTGAAAGAGCTGTAGAAAATATTCAAGTGATTAAAATTAGTACTCACAATCATTATTCTGTAATTAAAGATATCGATATCTTATAGTTTTCCATAAACTGTCAATATTATTTTTAATAAAATGTAATTTTTCGAAAATAATATATGTGACAGGAGGTGTATTTGATTGAACACTACTTATTCAAAAAGCAAACTTGCTGTACCTGGTGCTGAAAACTCTATTGCACAAATGAAAAACGAAATTGCTAATGAATTAGGCGTACATTTAGGACCTGATGCAACTGCAAGACAAAACGGGACAGTGGGCGGCGAAATTACAAAACGTCTAGTTTCGATGGCACAAAATCAATTATCTGGAAGATAATTAGTTTAAAAGAAGGTATTTTAAAAAGCCTTCTTTTTTTGTGACCTTTTAAAGGCTTTATTTACAATGTCAATTTATAAAAATCCTTTTGGGTACAACTATACCGCTATTCCTCAAGGTAATTAAATTAGTTACACTATCGGTTTTACTTTTTGCAAGAATGTTTAATGCGGCATTAACATCTGCATTAACTAATTCTTTTTTCGAAGTTTGAAATAACCCTCGTTTAATTCTTTTTCCTTTATAGTTTTGATGGTAACAAATTTGCTCATTATCATAAAATGAACATAAAGATGTATACGCTTCATTTATTTCTAATACATTTATATTGGTTTGTTTTGATAAAAAAATAATTCGATCGATTATTTTTCTAAGAGGTATTTGTACAAAATTTTGATTGAATACTTTATTTAGATTTGAAGTTGAATTCTTTTTAACACAACTTGATTTAAAATCTTTATTATAACCAATTACAATTTTACTAATTTTATTTTCAATAGCATAATTTAAGATATATTTCGCTGATTTATATATATATGTGTTAATTTTTTTGTTTCTTGCGTTTGTTAGCAAGAAAATTTTTTTTGTGTATCTTGTTTTACCTTTATTTTGTTTGTTATATAGAGCAAGTTTTTTATTATATAAATGATTGATTGATTTTAGATAACGACCATCAATAATAAATGAATTTCCCTCATTTGTTACGGCAGTTACTAGATTGTTAATTCCTAAATCAATTGCCATAATTTTGTTTTGCTTTTCAATGTTATTTATTTGAATATTAGTTTTTTTAAAAGTGATTGATAAATTTATCCAATGATATTTAAATATAGGAATTAATTTTATATTATATATTGGTTGTTCATATAATTGTTTTGGTAAATTAATATATATATCGTGAAGTGAAGTGATATTATTATTTTTGAGAAATGTGTTGATTGAATTGTTATTAAATACATGCTTTTGTAAATCTAACTTTTGACCATAAAATGAAAAGTGCAACGCAAGATATTTTTTATTTTCAATTTTTATAATTATATTATTTATTGGTAAAAAATTTAGTTGAGTGTCTTTTTTGTAATATGGTATTTTTAGTTGTTCATTTGTGACTATTTGTTTTTGATAAAAAGTTTTAAACTTTGTAAATACATCATTAATGATGGTATTAGTTGTGTACATATCAAGAATTTTATAAGAATCTTCATTTTTTAGATTTTTTATTAGTTCACGATATGATAATAAAATTTTCTTTTCAATATAATTAGTTCTTAAAAGATATAGTGTTTTATTATAAAGCATTGTAGATAGTTTTAATAAAAGTTTAATATATTTAAATTGTTCTTTGTTCTTAAATTTATAATGATAAGTTCAAGTTAAAAATTGTTGCATAAGAAAACGTCCTTTCTGAAATTTTATCTTCTTCATATTAATATTACGAAGTAAAAATCCAAATCGTTTTTTTATTTTTCATAATTTTAAAATTTAATGTGTTGCAATTATTTTAGAAATATGATATTATTAAATATATTAATAAGTTTGGAGGATAACGTATGGAAAAAAATCCAATTTTAATACCTGAAAATTATGAAGAAGCAAAAAAACGTAAAGAAGAAGTTTTACAAATGATTAATTCATATAATGAAGCTTTGTTTAATGAAGAGGTATTACCTTTTACAGATGAAGAGATAAGGGTTCTCCAAGAAGAATACTTGTTGTTAGATGATTATGTTGAGCTTACTGAAACAGAGAAGAAAATTATTAACAAGGATTCTGAAGAAGAAATTGAAGAAATAGTTAATGAGGATGGTACTATTACTAAGCGGAGAAAAGAATCTTTTTGGGATAAAGTAAATCCGTTTATTTTTGTTTATGCAATATTTGTATTAGTTGGATCACTTTGGTTTGCAATTCAAGGAATTGGTATTCAAATGATGCAATTGTTTGGAAATATTATTAGTAAACTAAATATTAATACTAGTGGTATAAGTGAAAATGGCTTTTTAGCTATTTGTATCGGATTGATAGCGTTATATCCTATTTTGTTTTGTATAGTAACATTGTTAGTTAAAATATTTTTGTGTAGAAATAAAGAAACTAAAAAAGTTGGCTTTTGGTTATTAATGTCGCAAATTTTAGTTATTACAATTAATTATGTTGTTGTTATTGTTGAGGTAATAAAAGCATGGTAGAAATTACCTCTAGCAAAAATCCTAAAATCAAAGAATTGATGGAACTTTATGATAAAAAAAATCGTATCACTGCTAAAAAATTTTTAGTTGAAGGCTATCATTTAGTTGATGAGGCAAATATTTGTAAACAATTAGATTATATTGTTACAAAAAATGTTGATGATTTTAAAAAATATAATGTTGATGGTTATTTAGTCAATGATGATATCATTAAAAAATTATCTACAACTGTTAATTCACAAGGAATTATTGGTGTTGTTAATATGAAAAATGAATTTGATACTAATAATATTATTAAAAAAGGATTTAATTTTGTTGTATTAGATAATGTTAATGATCCGGGTAATTTAGGAACTATCATTAGAACTTCAGCAGCACTTGGCGTTGATGCGATATTTGTGAGTTCTGATACAGTAGATGTTTATAATGATAAAGTTCTTAGAGCAACACAAGGAACGATTTTTAAGATACCAGTTATTAAAACTGATTTAGCAAAACTAATTTCTTTGTTGAAAAATAATAATGTGTATATATATGCTACAGCACTGGATGCAAAAAAAAGTTTGAAAGACGTTAAAAGAAAAGAAAAAATTGCTCTTGTTTTTGGCAATGAAGCAAATGGTATAAGTGATGATATCAAATCATTAGTTGATGAGAAAATTTTAATTCCTATGGCAAATAAAGTTGAATCGCTTAATGTTGCGATTGCATGTGCAATTTGTATTTATATATTAATTTAATTTAAAAGGGGTGATACTTTGAAGGAACGTTGGTACAAAATAGATAATGCTGGAAAAATATTCCCAACAACTTTTTCAAAGTCTAGTCCGAATAGTTTTCGTTTCAGCGTCACGCTCAAAGATGAAGTTGATGAAAGTTTATTGAAGCCAGCTTTGATTATGGCCCTTGAACGCTTTCCAACATTTAAAGTTCGTTTGAAACGAGGCGTCTTTTGGTATTATTTTGAAACAAATAATAAGGAACCTTTAATAACTAAAGAACCGGCAAATATATATTCGGAAATACATCCGTTTAAAAATAATGGCTATTTATTTAATCTTCACTATTTTGAAAGACGGATATCTTTAGATGTTTTTCATGCGATAACAGATGGTAATGGGGCAATTGAATTTTTTAAATGTATTGTATATAATTATTTGAAATTGATTGGGGTTAATATAGTTAATCATGGTGAAGTAATGACAAATGATTATGAAACATCATTTGATGAAAAAGAAGATAGTTTTTTAAAAAATTACAATAGTAAAATTAAAAAAACACCTCAAGAGCCAAGTGGATATCGTATATCAGGAACGAGGTATGATGATAATTATACTGCCTTAATTCAAGCATCAATGAACGTTGATGAACTTAAGAAAGTATGCAAAAAATATGGAGTTACTGTGACCCAGTATATTTCGAGTGTTTACATATATGCTGTTTATTTAAATGAATATCATAAGATGAAATCAAAAATTCCAGTAACACTTAATGTTCCAATTAACGTTAGAAAATATATGGAGACTAATTCACTTCGAAATTTTGCGTTGTTTATTAGAGTATTTAATTATTTTAATGATAATACTACTTTTTTAGATATTTTAGAATGTGTAAAAAAGACTTTTGTAGATGAATTAACGGTTGAAAAAATTAGCGCTCGAATTGTTCAAAATGTTAGTTTAGAAAAAAATTTATTTATTAGAATTATGCCTTTGTTTTTGAAAAAACAAGCGATGAGAATCGGTTATAAGATTTTAGGTAGTAGAATTGACACATTGGTTTATTCAAACATTGGCATTGTTAAAATGCCAGATGCTGCTAATGAATATATTGAACATTTTGATTTTGTAATTTGCGCAACACCTAATACACCTATAACAATTTCTTCGCTTACTTATAATGATGAATTTATTTTATCAATTACATCGGTTATCAAGGAAAGAAAAATTATTGAAACGTTGATTCGCCAATTAGTTAAAGATGGGATTAAGGTAACAATTAATTGCAATGATTTAGAGGTGGACGAATGAAAAAATGTCCTAAATGTGAAGTGAGTATTTTAAATGATCGTTTGACGTGTCCGTTATGTCATAGTGTGTTATTAGTTGAAAAGGATAATGCGTCTTATCAAGGATATCCTAGATATATTGTACCTGTTGAAAAAAATCATTTACTTAAAAAAATGATTCTATTTTTTGGAATTATTTCAATAATTATTTCGATTGTTATAAATTATTTGACATTTAATAATTTGAACCCGAGTTATTGGTCAAGTATTGTTGTATCTGGCGTTTTGTTAGGATTAGTTGTTGCGTTAGTCACTATTTTATCGAATTTGCCTATTACACTTAAGGTTATTTCACCAATGCTTTTTGTGGAATTATTGTCTTTTACTATTGAGGTAAATGTGAATAAATATTGGTCGTTTAATTATTTAGTCCCTTTTATGGCTATTGCTTTTTTGATTACAATTTTTATTTTACATTTGACTTTAAAAATTAAAGGAAAGGAATTAATTTTTGATTTGATTATTTTTGATGTAATAGCAATAATTGTTTCTTTTGTTTTTTTAATTCATAAAATTGAAATAAGTTGGCCATATATGATATTGCTTGCTTTTTCAGTTATTATGTTATTAGTTATTTTTTTCTTTTTTGGGAAAAGTTTGAAAGAAGAATTTGCAAAAAAAATGCATTTATAAAAATGAAAATGGAGTAGCTAATTTGCTACTCCGTTATTTTATACATTGAAACAACTGCCACCAATAAATTCTCTAATTAATGAATTACATGGAATGATGGATTCATCATCAATTGTTTTGTAATATTTTAGGTATTTGATTAATCTGTTGGCAGTTAAGTATTCGGGTGAAGAAATAGGTATTTCTTTTAATGCTGGTATGGCATATTTTTTTAGTACAGATAGTTCATAAGTTAGTTCTGAATTATATACATAGTCGGCGCCTTCTTGGAACGGATAAATCCATTTGAATTCTCCATTTCTAACGCTATCCCACATTGATATTGTTTCTGCGGCTGGGCAATTTCTAAATTGTTTGTCACGCACAATTCTTCTGATTAGTCGTAAGTCGGTCGTACTCATTGGAGTATGATCGTCAATGTTGATTTGCGCTTGAGGCGATATAAAAATTTTGAACTTTTGATATTTAGGTATTGAAGATGTTAGTTTTTCATTTAAAGCGTGAATACCTTCAATAATTATTGGTGAATGTTGATCTACTTTTAGGCTTTTCCCTTCTATTCGTTTGCCAGTTGTGAAGTCAAATTTTGGTAGATGAATTTCATCACCATTGATTAAATCAAATAAATGTTGATTGAATAATTCTGTGTCAAGTGTATTGATATGTTCTAGATCGACTTGATCAATTGGAACACCTTGAATTTTTGAAATTTCTTCTCTTGTAAAGTAGTAATCATCCATCGATATGGTAACAGGGTTGATTCCGTGTGACATTAGTTCAATTCTTAATCTGTTTGAGAAAGTTGTTTTACCGGATGAAGAAGGGCCGGCAATGGCAATTAAACGAACATTTTCAATATCATCACATATTTTTTGGCCTAGTTCGGCTAGCATGTTTGTGTGTTTTGTTTCACAAATATTGATAAAATCAGTAATATTTTCATTTTCAATTCGTTTGTTTATGGAATAAATTGTTTGGCAATTAACTTTTTTTGCCCAATTATATGCTTTTCTAAGTGTTCTTCCGTAAGTTGATTCTTCTTCGAAGTGGGGAATTTTTGCGCTTAATTCATATCTTGGATATTGAATGATAATCCCAGGGCTGTATGGCCGCATAATGAAATTTGCAACGTAACCAGTAGAAGGGGCCATATAATTATGAAGATAATTGTAATAATTATCACATTTATATAAGTGTACATCTTTTTCGGGTCTATATTGTAAAATATCTAATTTGTCTGTTAAGTTTTCATTTATATATATTTGTTTTGCGTCCTCATTAGATACGACAATTCTTTCAATCGGAATATCTTTTTTTATTATTTTTTGGATTTCGTTTTCAATATTTTTATAAAGTTTACTTAATGACACATTTGGAGTTAAGACTTCGCAAAATACAGATCTACTTACATAGTAGCTAAAACGTATTTTTACATTTGGATATAAGTTATGAAAGGCCATAGCAATAATGTATCGTATGGTCGTTTCATAAATTTTTCCACCTTCAATGGTTTCTAATCCATGAAATGATATTGTTGCGTTATTATTTTTTTCTTGTAGAGGGTAGGTAAGTTCTTTAACTTGCCCATTGATTTTGCATAATAAGTATTTCTTTTTATCATTATTGTTTAATAAATCGATAACTTTTGTGCCTTCTTTTATTTGCATAATTTGATTATTTATTTTAATAGTAAGCATTTTTACCTCCTTGTTTATTTTTATTATAGTTTATACTTTTTATATAAATTTATTACTGATTTTTTATTTAGAAAAGCTAGTCGGTTTGTTTGAATATTTACTAGTATTATAATTATACCACTTTTTATTAAAAAAATGTATACGTTTGCAATATAAATATTTTTTAAGAATTTTTGAATCCTTTTTATAATAATCCCTTTTACTTGACTTTTTTTGTTTAATATGATATCATTAGAATAACTAAAGTTAAATAAAAAATAACTAAGGTGAGCATTGCTCACCTTTTGTGGTATAAAAGGCGGTGTTAAAAATGAATCGTTATGTTGAAAATGTACGTGAAGTAGCATTAAAAATTTGTTCTGAACTAGGGTTTGAAATGTTTTCAACTGAAGAAGTAGTTGAAAATGGAATGAAGATAATTCAAGTATTAGTTGATGGATTAAATTCATCGGAAATTACGATTGATGATGTTACGAAGGTCATTGAAAAATTACAAGAAGTTGTTGAAAGAGATGATTTGATTCCGGATGATTATTTTTTAGAAGTATCATCTGTTGGAGTTGAAAGACCACTTCGTACTAAAGAAGAAATGAAAAAAGCAATTGGCGAATATATATATATTGAACTATTTGAACAAGTTGAAAGAAACAATAGTTTTTATGGAACATTAGAAAATGTTGACGATGGTGATGAGACTATTGTTGTTATAAAAATCAATTGCAAGGGAAGAATAAAAACGATTAGGGTAAAATATGAAAATATATCTTTTGCAAGAATTGCAATAAAATTTTAGGAGGATTTATGACAAATAAAAGTTTTTATAAAGAAATTGATATAATTGCGGATGAAAGAGGATTAGAACCAGAAGATGTTTTAGAATGTGTTAGAGTTGCTCTTGATAAAGCATGTGGTAGTATAGGGTATACAGGTCAAATTGTTGTTGATTTTCAAAGAGAAACATTTAAAATTAAAATCACTGATATTAAAACAGTTGTTGAAGAAATCGATCCTGAAGGACCCGTTGGCCAAATAACTTTAGAAGAAGCTCAAGTATTAAAGCCTAAAATTAAAGTAGGTGGCCAAATTAAAACTGAAATTCATTTTGCAGAAATCACACGTAAAGGTGCTGCAAGATTTAAGAACGTTTTTAATCAATCATTAAGAGAACTTGGAAATAAACGAGCGTATGAATTTTTCAAAGGTAAAGAAGGCGAAATGGTTACTGGTAAAATCATGAGTGTTGCAAATGGTTTTGCGACGCTTAATATCGGTAAGGGTGTAAGAGTAAGTTTACCAGTTAATGAAGCTCTTCCTAGTGAAAAACTTGGTGAAGGACAAGAAATGAAGGTATATATTACTGAAGTTGAAGAAAGTGGTAAAGGACCTATTATTCGTGTATCGCGTGCACATCGCAATATTATTAAAAGATTATTTGAATCGATTATTCCTGAGGTTAGCGATGGCACAATTGAAGTAATGAATGTATCACGTGATCCTGGAAGCCGTACAAAGGTAGGCGTTATGAGTAATGATCCAACTGTTGACGCAAAAGGAACATGCATAGGTATTAAAGGTGCTCGTATTAAAGAAATAATGGCTGCTCTTAATGGTGAGAAAATAGATATATTTAATTGGAGTGATGATCCAATCAAGTTGATTGCTGAAGCGTTAACTCCTTCTAAAGTTATTGCTGTTATACCTGATGTTGAAAATAAAAAGAGTATTGCGATTGTTCCGGATGAACAATTTTCGCTTGCAATTGGTAAAGGTGGCCAAAACGTTCGTCTTGCATGTGTTGTAAGTGGTTGGAAAATAGATATTAAAGATGAAACAACAGCTTATCGTGAAGCAATAAGATTCCGTCCTAATGTTCGTTAGAGGTGTTAAAATGAAAAAAATACCTTTAAGAAAGTGTGTTATTACCGGCGAACAACATCCAAAAATGGAGATGTTTAGGGTCGTTCGTGATCAAGAAGGAAATGTTAGTATTGATTTAACAGGTAAAGCTCGTGGACATGGGGCTTATGTATCGAAATCTGAAAAAGTTATTTTAGATGCTAAAAAGAAAAAGTCATTAGATTATCATTTAGGTGTCAAAGTTCCTGAACAAATTTATGATGATTTATTGGCATTATTAAAAAAATAGATGGATAAAAGATTAAATTATTTAGGAATAGCGAGACGTGCTGGTTATTTAGTTTCAGGAACTGATGCGGTTATTGCAAGTATGCAATCATTAAAAAGTACGAAAGCAAAATTAGTTTTAATTGCAAGTGATGCCTCAGCGAGTACTAAAGAAAAAATTATAAACAAATGTTATTTTTATAAAATTGAATATTTGGATATTTTTACGACAATTGAATTAGGAAATGCAATTGGACTAGAAAATCCTAAAGTCATTGCAATAACAGATCAAGGTATTGCTAATCAAATTAATAAATTAGATAAGAAAGAGGTGGACTTAGATGAAGGTAAAGGAATTAGCAGAAATTCTAAAGGTTGATATTAACGAGTTAATGGGAATATTACCAAATGTTGGAATTGATTTAACGGATAATGAGAATACAATGCTAGATGCAGCAATTGAAAAAAAACTTGCTCAGCGTTATAAAGTACCTTATCCTTTTAAAAATGCTAAACCAAAAGCAAAGCCTGTTCAACAAAATAAAAAAGTTGAACAAACTAATCAAGGCCAAATAAAAAAATCAACTAATGAAGTTAAAAAGGTTGATACTAAAAAAGAAGATGTAAATAAGAAAAATCAAAAAGTTGTTAATCAAAATAAACCAAAAAATACTCAACTTAAACAAGAAACAAAAAAGGTTGAACAAAAACAACAAGTGGTTCAAAAGCAACAAGCAAGTCAAAAACAACAAACAGCACAAAAGCAACAAGTGGTTCAAAAACAACAAACTGCTCCAAAACAAAGAGTTATGTATGATGAACCAATTAAGCCAAGAATTGATGAAGAATTCTTAAATAAATATGGTGATTTTTTAGAAGAAGATGAACATCAAATTCGTCGTGAAAATAAAAATGCTAAAAAACGTGATAATCAAGGTGAAGATTATCAAAAAGAATCAAAAAAGAAAAATAATAATAAGAATAAGAACAATAATAAAAAAGAAAATCGTTCAAGTAATATTCCTCAAAATAAAGCAAATGAATCTAATGTGTTATACTATGAAAATGGTATGACGGTAATGGAAATTGCTGAAGCATTAGGAAAATCTGTTACAGAGATGGTTAAAAAAATGTTTGTATCAATGGGAATTGTCGCAACAGCTACACAAGCAATTGATAGAGATACAGCTGAACTTATCGCAATGGAATATAATTTTGAACTTAAAGATAAGCAAATTACGGATATGGTTCGTTTTGATGAAATGGAAATTGTTGATGATGAAAAAGATTTAGTATCTAGACCTGCAATTGTAACAATTATGGGACACGTTGACCATGGAAAGACAACTCTACTTGATACAATTAGAAGTAGTCACGTTGTAACAGGCGAAGCAGGAGGAATTACACAACATATCGGTGCTTATCAAGTTAAAGTTAATGGCGAATTAATTACCTTTATTGATACTCCAGGACATGCGGCTTTTACGGAAATGCGAGCTCGTGGAGCACAAATAACGGATATTGTTATTTTAGTTGTTGCTGCTGATGATGGTGTAATGCCACAAACAAAAGAAGCAATTGAACATGCTCAAGCAGCTAATGTACCGATTATTGTTGCTATTAATAAAATGGACCGCCCAGGCGCAAATCCAGATCGTATTAAACAAGAATTAACTGAATATAATTTGATTGCGGAAGAATGGGGCGGAGATACAATATTTGTTCCAATTTCGGCTCTTTCTGGTAAAGGTGTAAGCGAACTTTTAGAAATGGTTATTTTAGTTAGCCAAATGAAAGGTTATCAAGCAAATCCTAATCGTTTAGGAGTTGGAACAGTTGTTGAGGCTAAACTTGATAAAGGCCGTGGTCCAGTTGCAACTCTTCTTGTTCAAAATGGTACAATTAAGGTTGGTGACATCGTTGTTGTTGGTAATACGTATGGTAAAATTAGATTTATGAGTGATGAACTTAAAAATGCCGTAAAGACCGCCGGTCCTTCAAAACCAGTTGAAGTAACAGGACTTAATGATGTTCCGTTTGCTGGCGAAAAATTCATGGTTATCAACGATGAAAAGAAAGCAAGAGAAATTTCGGAAATTCGTACACAAAATAAATTTAATGATGAAAAAGGTGTTGGAAGAGCAATTTCATTAAATGATTTATTTAAAAATCAACCAGATGCAGATGTTAAAAATTTAAATTTAATTATTAAATGTGATGTTCAAGGTTCGATTGAAGCTATTAAAGGATTACTAGAAAAAATTAATATTGAAGGCACTAAAATTAATATTATTAGTTCACGTGTTGGTGGCGTTAATGAAACTGATATCAATTTAGCAATTGCTTCACAAGCAATCATCATCGGTTTTAATATTCGTCCGACTGCTCAAATTACAGATCTTGCAAAAGAACGAGGTATTGAAATTAGATTATATAATATTATTTATAAACTTCAAGAAGATATTGAAAAAGCCGTTAAAGGTTTACTTGATCCTGTATTTGAAGAAAAAATTACTGGTCAAGCTGAAGTTAGAGAAATTTATAAAATTAGTAAAGTCGGAACAATTGCCGGAAGTTATGTTACGAGTGGTTCAATAGTTCGTAATGGTAGTGTAAGATTAATTCGTGATAGTATAGTTGTTTATACTGGCAAAATTGCTGGATTAAAACGATTTAAAGATGATGCGAAAGAAGTTAAAGCTGGTTACGAGTGTGGTATAACAATTGAAAACTTTAATGACATTAAAGTTGGCGATATTATTGAATGTTTCATTATGGAAGAAACAGAAAGAGAATAATATGGCATTTCATCAAGAAAGATTAGAAAAGATGGTCGCAAATTGTTTAGCGGAAATTTTAAGAGAAGAATCTAAAAATCCGTTGCTTAAATTTGTTTCCGTTACTAAGGTTGCAATTACAAAAGATTTAGGACTTGCGACAGTATGGTATACGGTTATGGGTGACAAGGACGAAATTAATGCGACTAGTAAAGCATTAGAAAATGCAAAAGGTTTTTTAAGAAGTGAACTAGCATCAAAAATTCAAGTAAGAAAAATGCCAGAACTTCGTTTTAAATATGATGAATCGATTGCATATGGAAATCATATAGAAGAAATTCTTGCAAAATTAAATCAAAAATAAAAAAACAAAAGGCATCAAAAATTTTTGGAGAGCCAAAAATTAAATTAGATGCCTTTTTGAATAAAGGAATAAAAATATGCGAAGTGAAAATATTGAAAGAGCATTGAGTTTAGTACCAAAAAAACCAGGTAGTTATCAGATGTATGACAAAAATAATACGATAATTTATGTTGGCAAAGCTAAAAATTTAAGTAATCGTCTAAAAAGTTATTTTACTGGTAGCCATGATGCGAAAACGACAAGAATGGTTCAAGATGTAGATCACTTTGAATATATTGTTACATCATCTGAATTAGAAGCTTTTTTATTAGAACTTAATTTAATTAAAGAAAATCGTCCTAAGTATAATATTATGTTGATGGATGATAAAACTTATCCATATATTATGGTGACAAATGAAACACATCCACGGATTTTAATGACGCGAGATCTTAAAAAGTTAAAAAAAGATGTTAAAGTATATGGTCCATATCCGAACGCAAAAGCTTGCCGTGACACGGTAGAGATGCTAAATAAGATTTATCCTTTTCGCAAATGCAAAAATATTCCTAAAAAATCATGTCTTTATTATGACATGGGTCAATGTTTAGCACCTTGTGTTAATGTGGTAAAATCAAGTGATTATAATGAATATAAAAATTCAGTTATAAAGTTTTTAAATGGAAATAATATTGATTTTTTAAATGAATTAAAACAAAAAATGCAAGACGCGTCAATGATGCTAGAATTTGAAAAAGCTTTAGAATTAAGAGATATTATTTATAGTATTGAAAATATATCGACAAGTCAAAAAATGTCTTTGAATGACGGAGTTAACCGGGATGTTTTTGGATATGCAATAAAAGATGACATCATCAATATTCAAGTATTTCATATGCGAAGTGGTAATTTAATTATGCGCACAGGTACTGTTTTTGATATTGTTGGTGATGTGGAAGAAATTTTAATTACATATATATCGCAATTTTATCAAAATTTAGATGTTATTATTCCAAAAGAAATAATCATTCCTTATCTTGAAAATGTTGAAATTTTAGAAGGATTATTAAAAACAAAAGTTATTATTCCGATTAAAGGTATTAAAAAACAATTGGTTGATTTAGCTAATGAAAATGCTAAAATGAATTTAGATAATTTACAAAAAGAAAAACTTTTGAAAATTAGTAAAACAAAGGAACCTTTGGTTGAACTTAGTGAAATGTTAAAGATTGAATATCCAATGGTTATTGAAATATTTGATAATTCCAACATTTCTGGCGTAGATGCAGTTGCGGGAATGGTAACATACGTTGATGGTGTAAAATCACCAAAAGATTATCGCAAATTTAAAGTAAAAACAATCGATAAAGCAGATGATTTTCATACGATGATCGAAATTTTAAAACGACGATATAAACGTGTTTTAAATGAAAATTTACGTGCTCCTAATTTAATTATTGTTGATGGAGGTATTCCACAGGTCAAAGCCGCAAAGCTTGCTTTAGAAGAAGTAGGTATTAAAATAAATATTATGGGACTCGCAAAAGATGATCATCACCGCACTAGAGCAATTATTAATAGTGATTTAGAAGAAATTACGATATCAAAAAAATCAAATTTATTTTTGTTATTAGAATCAATGCAAGATGAAGTGCATCGATATGCCATTACATATTTTAGAAAGACACATACGAAAACTACATTTGAATCCATTCTTGATCATATTGAAGGAATTGGGAAAAACCGAAAAAAAATTCTTTTAGAAAACTTTGATAATATCGAAGAAATTAAAAATGCGAGTGTAGATAAATTAAAAGCATTAGGCTTTCCAATAAAAGTGATAGAAAATCTTTTAAATCAATTAAATCATTAAAAGTGAACTCAATTTATTATTATGCATAGTATAAAATGAGGATTGGAGTGATTTAATGGAAATCAAACGTTTCTTGACACCGCGGGAAAAAGAAATATTTGAATTGTTAGTTAAAAAATATACAACTGATCAAATATCAGAAAAAATAAATATTAGTAGTAAAACCGTTCGTAATCATATTTCTAATGTTATTCAAAAATTAGGAGTAAAGGGACGTAGTCAAGCAATACTTGAATTAATAAAAATGAATGAACTTAAATTTTAAAACTCGAAGTGAGGTGATAAATGATGATGATATATGGGACAATTCGTTTGGTTGATGAAGATTATCGTATCTTTTCGATTAAAAGAAAAAATAAAATTGAATATTTTTATTTAAGTCGCAATCAAATGAAAAAATATAGTGCTTATCTTCAAAAAGGATTATTTGTTTATGTTAAAGCTTCTGATGAGAAGAAACTTCATCACCATCATTTATGTTATGATGTTATTCTTTTCGTAAAAATGGTAAGAAAAACGCGACGTAGAATTTTTGTTTATTATGATATTGATACAATCAAAGAAGGTGTTTTAAATCTTCTTAATAAAGATCATAATCGTATGTTTTTAGATTTGGAATTTACAATGCCGCCATTTTCCAATGGCCCAGAACAAAAAAAAGAATTTAATGCGGAGATAATTCAATATGGTATATATGTTGAAAATCGTGATGGTGTCTTTTTAGATTGTGATTCAGCACTTGTAAAACCAATAAACAAACAAGGATTAAACGCAAGAACTTATCAATTCATGCATGTTAGTCCAAGCGCATTTAGAAAAGCAATCAGCTATAAAGATTTTTATAATAATTTAAAATATTATATGGAAACATATAATCCAGTTATATATGTTTGGGGCAAAAATGATATGATCGTTATGGAAAATTCTTATCGTCTTCATAATGTTACGCCACTTACCGAAAGAAAAGATTTTATTAATTTAATGCAAGTTATGAAAAACTATTATGGAATAAAATATGATATTGGTTTATTTAAAGCATCGCAAATGTATGAAAAAACCAAAGATATTCAAGAACAAGAACATAATGCGTTAGATGATGCATATATGACAATGAAAGTATTTCATAATTTTAAACGTGACGCAAATAAAAAAAATCGAGGTTCTATTTTTTAAGAATCTCGATTTTAAATTTAATAAATTGCTTAATTTATTAAATTTATAATTGGTAAAATAGTCGGTTTTTTTTCTGTTTCATCATAGATTACTTGTCCCATTTTACCAACAAATGCAAATTTTAAAGTGTTGATATCGATATTTTTTTGATTTTTAACTAAATCTTTAAAAATATAAATTGCTTTATCGGTTAAATTTTTGATTAAATCTTTTGCATAGCTAGAAGATGTATCAACAAAGCCTTTGGTATTTAAAATAGGTTTTGCAATTAGGTTACGCTTGTTATCAATTGTAAAAGTAATTGTCATAAAACCATTATCTGCTAAATGTTTACGCTCTTTTAAAATATTACTATCGACGTCACTTAATGATGCGTCGATATATATATCATTTGCATAGACACCATTTTTAATTACTTTTGTTTCTTTTTCACTAAATGATAATACATCGCCAACATTTAATGCAAAACAATTCTTTTTAGGAATTCCCATTTCCATTGCGGTATGAATATGTGATTTTAACATTGCATATTCACCATGAACTGGCATAAAATATTTTGGGCAAAGAAGTGAAAACATTAATTTACTTTCATCTTTCGATGCATGACCTGTTGTATGGGTATCAGATAAAGGACTATTTTTAATTACTCTAGCATGTGCTTTAATTAAATTATTGATTGTCCGGTTAACGAATTGTTCATTACCCGGAATTGGTTTACTTGAAAAGATGACTGTATCATTTTCCATTAATTTAATTTGTTTATGGGTATTATTAGCAATTCTTGATAATGCGGCTAAGGGTTCGCCTTGGGAACCAGTACATAGTATTGTTACATTTTCTTCTTTGTTTTTATTATATTCTCTTGAACTTAAGATTGTTCCTTTAGGCACATTGATATATTTTAGACGTGTTGCGACTTCAATTGTTTTTTCCATACTATGACCGAAAACAACAACTTTTCTTCCGCTTGCGGCTGAAGCTGCAATTATTTGTTGAACACGGTAAACGTTAGATGCAAATGTTGCGACAATGATGCGTCCCTTTATTTGTGAAAATAAAGTGTTAAGATTTTGACTAATTTTCTTTTCTGATAATGAGAATGTATCAATCATTGCATTAGTACTATCAGCTAGAAGACATAAAACGCCTTCATGACCTAATTTTGACATTTTATAATAATCTGCTCTTTCCGCAATCGGTGTAAAATCAAATTTAAAGTCACCAGTATTTACAATGTAACCAAGTCTTGTTTTAATCGCAATTCCAAATGAATCAGGAATACTATGATTAGTTCTAAAAAAAGAAATGGTGAAATTTTTATATTTAAATTCAGAGTCATCTTTAAATTCAATTAAATTGTAATTAATATTAGGAAATTCTGCAAATTTATTTTTAATTAAACCACAAGCAATTCCGTTTGCATAAATAGCAGGTATTTTTACATCACGAAATAAGAATGGTAAGCCGCCAATATGGTCTTCATGGCCATGTGTTATAAATAAACCGACAATTTTATCTTCATTATCTTTTA
The DNA here is from genome assembly GCA_964453965.1 of uncultured Staphylococcaceae bacterium. Classification (GTDB taxonomy): domain Bacteria; phylum Bacillota_I; class Bacilli_A; order ML615J-28; family CAG-313; genus CAYVQA01. The sequence continues at coordinate 4,246 of CAYVQA010000007.1, read as the reverse complement.
AATATTTATAATCGGGTATAATATAACTTACACCATGTTCATCACATCCTGCAAATAAAATTCCTGCATCCATAACAATAATCTCATCATTGCATTCAACACAATACATATTCATTCCTACAACACCTAGCCCGCCTAAAGAAAAGACTTTAATGTCATTAGTAGTAGTTTTTTTCTTTTTATTATTTGCCATAAATCCTCCTTTCTAAAAAATATTCTCTTAATAGTATACCAAAAAATAACAAGAATATAAAGCAAAAAGAAAATAAAAATTTTAATAAAATAATTTTGTTTTAAAAAAATGTGGATAATTAATGACAAAATGTAAAAAAAAGTGTATAATGAGAAAGTTAAGGAGAAAATATGAATTCAAACAAAGTTATATTTATTGATGTCGATCAAACTCTATTTGATAATTTTAATAATATATTATATGATTCTACAATTTTGGCAATGAAACGTCTTTTTGAAAGAAAAGATATTGATGTTTTTCTTGCGACGGGAAGGGGAATAAAATTGCTGGATCATTTAAAAGAAATATTACCTTATTTTAAAGGCTTTATAACCAATAATGGGCAAACAGTTTTTTATGAAAATAAAATAATTTATGATGAGGAAACACCAAAAGAATTAGTTGAAAAATTAGAAAATTATGCAAATGAAAATAAAATATCAATTGCATATGTAACAGAGTATGATGCAGTTGTTAATTTTCATGATGATATTTCAAAAAAAGCCTTAGATAATTTCCATATTCATAATTCTAGAAGTTTAGAAATGAAGAAATGTCCTATCGATTTAAAAGTAAAGCAATTTTGGTTTTTTGGAAATCATACACAAATTGCGCAAGCTAGTAATGCTATACCAGAACTTGATTTTATTAATTGGCCTGGTAAATTAGGATGTGATGTAATTAAGACGGGAATTTCTAAGAAAAATGGTATTGAAAAGGTATTGAAACTTTTAAATTATGATTACAATAATACTTATGCAATTGGTGATGGGGATAATGATATTGGAATGTTTAAAGCAGTAAAAACGAGCATTGCGATGGGAAATGGAACTAAAAATGCGAAAGCAAATGCAACATATGTTACAGATTCGATTGAAAATGATGGATTTTTAAAAGCAATTGAAAAATATATATTAAAATAAAAAAACTATGGAGTTTTGTTCCATAGTTAATTTTTTTATTCTTCTTCAGTTTTGAAAACAACTGGATGAGAATTTTCAGGGATATAGAAAGGTTGTTTTTGATTAATTCTATCAACAAATAAAATACCATTTAAATGGTCAAATTCATGACCGAAAACAACTGCTAAGTATCCTTTTAATTTGATTGTTTTTAATGTTAATTTTCCATCTTCATAAAGATAAGTTTGAACAGTAACTTTTTTAGGGCGATGTATATAACCTTCAACATTACGATCAACTGATAAGCACCCTTCACCGCCTGTTAAATAAGTTAATTCAGATGAATAGCTAATTATTTTTGGATTTACCATAATAAATTCATGCATATTGCCATATTCATCTGGTGAAACAATTGCAAGCATTCGTTTTGATAGACCAATTTGTGGTGCCGCAAGCCCAACACCAGCACGTAATTTATATTTTTTAGCAATTTCTTCATCGCAGGAATTATATAAATATTCGCGCATATCAATTAAGGCTTTTTCATCTTCTTTTGATAAGGGAACTGATACTTCAATGGCTTTTTCTTTTAAAACTTTTGATCCTTCGCGGACAATATCTTTCATTAATAACATAAGTTATACCTCACTAATCGTATTATCTTATGTTAATTATACACTATTTTTTTAAAAAAGAATGCTTAATAGCATTCTTTATTTATCTACCAACGAGTAGAACCGATTATAACAAGAAGAATGAATAAAACAAGAATTAATGCATAGCCATATCCACCAAAGCCTGTTCCAGTAGTACAACATCCGTAATTAGGAGTATATCCGTAATTTTGACAACACATATTTACACCTCCTCCTACTTTAATGTATTCAAATTCATTCTTGTTGTTTATGCAATAACCTAGAAAAATAATAAAAAATATGCTATAATTTTTATGGTGATAATATGAAAGAAAGAAGATATGAAGAAGAATACGATTTTAATATTGATTATGATATGTTCACGACTGAAGAAATTGTCACAATTTACAATTTTTATAAATTAGTGATGAGATGTCATAAAAATCCAAAATGGCATCAAAAAATTTTAAGCGAATATGAAAAATATCGTAATATTATTAATAATAAAGCATTAGAAAAAAAATATGATAAAAACTTTGAACAAAAGACTAAAATATCAATTTATCATTTAATTAAACAAATTAAAGAACAATAAAATTTAAATAAATTTTGAATTATTTGTTAGTTCATTTCTAACACCTAAATAATTTTCCATTCTTGAAATTCGATTTAACATTTCCATATTTGTTCTTTTAATTTCATTGATTTCTGTTTTTAATTGTTCGATATCGTAAAAATTAGGAAAACTATTTTCAAAAGAATTAGTAAAATTAGGGTTTGGGTTATAATTACCTATACCCATTCTTTTTTTATTAAACAATTGTAACACCTCTTTCAATTTATTTTATGGATAAAATAATAAAAATGCTACAAAAAGGCACCAAATAAGTACCTAATTAATAAAATATAGTGAGGTGATTAAAGTGAGTAGTCGAATGGATGAATTTAGAGATTTTATATCAAGATATCCCTTAGTTAGAGAAGATGTTAAAAGCGGAAAAACAACATGGCAAAAAATATATGAAAATTGGGTATTGCTTGGTGAGGGTGATCCTATGTGGAATAATTATCGGATTGGCCCTTCTAAAAACACAACCCAAACTAATCCTTTAGATACTCTATTTAAAAGCGATAATTTAAAAAATGTATGGTCATATGTAAAAAAAATTAATCCTGATAATGTTAGTAAAACTTTAGGAACGGTTCAAAAAGTTTTACAAATCACTCAAAGTTTTCAAGGAAAACCTGGCTCCGGTTTATATAATTCAAACTATAATAGTTGGTGGGAATAGATGAGTGAGATTTTATTAAATCGTATATATAGTAATCCTTTATATTTAGAGTATCTTAGATATCATCCTAAATGGTATGTTATTTTGAATGATAACGAAAATATGTATAAAGAATTTGAAAAAGAAATAAAAATTGCATATAAAATAACAACATATGATAAAATCAATAATTTAAAAAAACAAGTTGATTTTGTTAATGGAATGTTAAAATATTTAAATAGCTAAATTTTCCAAATTAATTATTCTGTCAAGTTAAAATACTTGACAGCTTTAGCATAATATGGTATAATGTAACAAGATTAGGAAAATTTAGGAGGAATATATATTATGGTAAAAATTAGATTACAACGCTATGGTAAAAAGAAAGCTCCTTTTTATCGTATTGTAGCAACAGATTCACGCAATCCACGTGATGGACGTTTCATTGAAATCGTTGGTACATATAACCCTCTTACAAATCCAGCAACTGTAAAAATCAATGCGGAAAGCGTAACAAGCTGGATTAATAATGGTGCAAAAGTAACTGATACAGTTAAATCATTATTAGTAAGAGAAGGAATTTCAACTGTACCTGCTAAAAAAGCTGAATAGGTAATTGCTATGGGCGCTATTAATTACGAACAATTAGTATCGGAATTAATCAAGCCGCTTACTACTCATCCGGATAATGTTACTGTAACAACAACAGCCGAAACAGGTAATAGTATCAAAGTTAAAGTATCTGTACATCCTGATGATTTAGGAAGAATAATTGGAAAAAAAGGTCGCGTAGCGAATGCTATTAGAACAATTGGCCATGCAGCGGCAATGAGACATAACGAATATCTAGAAATTGAATTAGAAATGATTGAAGAATAATCCAGGTTAACTTGGGTTATTTTTTAAATAGGAGTGTATTATGGAAATATTAGAAAAATTATCGATACTTACAACTTTTGAAAAAGTTGAATATATTTTTATTACAATTGCCTTTATTTTTATGGTCTTTTCGGTTCTGGGTTGGATTCAAGAAGTATTCTTTAGAAGATTTGTTTCTGCGAAAAAATGGATAAATCCAGGGTTTTTAAAAGGTCCTTATTTGCCAATTTATGGAATTGGAGTAGCCCTTTTAATGGCATATGTTTTAATAATGTTAAATTTTAAAGACTCATTTAGTTCTAAAATTTTATTTGACATTATTATTAT
>CAYVQA010000006.1:0-37127 GCA_964453965.1 uncultured Staphylococcaceae bacterium | reverse complement strand
TTAGAATATGTGCATAAGCAAATTCAACAAGAAATATCTACTAGTTTTGTAACAAATGGTTTTCTTAGCGATAGCCTTGCAACAGATGAATATCATAGGGTTGGATTGGTTAGCATTTATAAAGTACGTAATTGTGTGTATGTATATATGATGTTTTATCCAGATAAAACACTAAACACCGACGGCTTTATAGGATTAAATAAAATTATAACTCTATCCAACGGTGAGATGATTTTCCCTGCCCCGAAAAAAACTGTATACTTCCCATCGTTGGGTGCGATTACAACTGAAAACGCCAAGCGCGTTTGTCCTATACTATGTTTTCAATTAAATACAGACGGAAAAATGAAACAAGGTAATATAGGTTCGCAAGATTTTGACAACAATCTCCCCCGTTATATATTAGATACAACAAGCACGACAAAAGGGTATAGAGGATATTTTGTTTATGAAGCAAAGGAAGTTTAAAGCAATAAAATAAAGGAACACAACAATGAACACAATAAACTTACATTTATTAGACAATAAAAATATAGTTGCAGAAATGGATGGAATTTCATTGATGCAAGAAAATTCTTATAAAATTATTGCAGGCGAAGAAAACGCTACTGAATTTAAGATAGTAAGTAAGCCTACGCTATATAAAGATGCAACCTATTATGTTACAATGATAAATAGTGAGGGCAGAGTTGCAACCTTTACTAGACAAGTTGACGGGCAAGAAATAAAAGAAACAAAATTAGAAATTCAAAACGATACTTTTATATTGCCCGTAGGTATGGCTGTTACGGGATATGGATATATTTATATAGAAGCAAGACAAGACAATGCAGTTGTGCCATTTATAGTATTAAAAATTAAAGTATGGAATACTGTACCTGAATATAAAGACAATGTAACAGATTTAGTCGGTGCTAAAATAGAAAACGGTCATTTATTTGTACAAAACCCCGAGCAAGTTTGGATGGACGTAGGGGAGGTTAAAGGCGATAAGGGAGATAAAGGCGATAAGGGAGATAAAGGCGATAAGGGAGATAAAGTCGTTGGCATAGAGTTTGTTAAAGAAGATGCTTACGCCAATAGAATATATCGTTTTCTTTTTGAAGAAATGAACGAATCAAATAATAACATTACTTTTATGTCCCCAAAGGGAGAGCCGGGGTTATTAGATAGTTTTTGGTTAGAAAATTCGCCTAATATATATATTTCATCAACAAAAGAAACACTCGCACCGGAATACTCTGTACAAACAAGAAGTGCCAACAATTATAATACGGGTTCTGCAAGTAATATTTTAGGTTCTAACAATAAAAATTATCATTTTAATGATAATTCTAGTGCAATATTAAATAATGTGAATATACTAGGTTCTGGAAATGAAACAAGCAATACAACACATAATGTATACGGGTATTTATTTTCAGACACAGATAATCAAGGCAAAAACACAAATCATCAAATTATTGGGTATGGCAATAAAACGGATGGGTTGAATATAGGTGTAATAGGCAATAGTAATACAGTTGAAACGCCAAGCGAACAAAAAGACAGAAACATTGATGTTTATGTAATTGGTGCAAACAATAAAGTAGGGGGGGTAAAGTCTTCCGAAATAATAGGGTTTAGTAATAAATTGAAATCGCGAGATGGGTCTATAGAAGAGCCGAGAACCTATATTACCGGTGTAATTGTAGGTAAGAAAAATGAGTCTAGATATTCAGATGTCGTAATTTTAGGAGATAACTTAACAGCAGAAAGAAATGGACAAAGTTTATGGGGTAAATATAATGCGCCTTATGAGGGGGAAGATTGGAAAGATGAATATAAACTCGTTATTGGTACAGGCGGTAATGGAAATCCTAGAAACGGACTTGTAATTACAGACGATAACGTAGTAAAAATTTTCGGGAATAATTATATAACATTAAATGATGACAAAAACAGTGTAATAACAGTAGGCTCGCTTAAAAGTATACTTGATACAAAGAAACTTTACAAGCATAATGTTTATTTAGCGTTATATCACATAACGGGAAATAATAGCGGTAAATTTGCAGGTAAATTATATGTTTCTTTTACAAGTCATAAATCTACTAAAATAACTAATATTTCAGATATTCCCGTCAATAGGGGAGATTTGTTATATTATTATTCAGAAGATAATGGATTGACAGGTGTACCTGTAATATTGGATAAAATTGATAGCAATGCGAACAATAAAATTACATTTATAAGTAGCGGTGATAGTGTAGACATTTATTCATCCGAATTGAAAGTGTCGAATTTTGATTATGTTACCGACGATGAAAACAACCCTATAATTAGAGAAATAGTATAAAGGAGAAAAACTAAAATGGGCTTAAAAACAACGAATTATAAAATTAAAAAAATGAACGATTTTGTTTTGCCGAACGCTTACGCTTATATTATAAAGTGTTATAGCGAAAGAACGAGCGGTTGGGCAGATATTGGTGTGTTTGCAGACCGTGAAAGTGCAGAAAATGGAGCAGAACCGTTTGAAGTAAAAAGGATTTATTTTACCATTGACAGAAACGAAAACGACCGTCAGACCGCCTATACCGAAGCAAAAAAACAAATTAAAAAAGAAGAATATAACGAAGAAACACATACATACGATATTGTAATGGTAGACGGTATGTTTACTAATTGGCAAGATGACATACAGGTATAAACAATGGACGAAGAAAACAAATTAAGTAAAAGCAATAACATAAACTCATTGCTTGACAAGAAAGTCGAACAGACTAATGATGTTAAGTCTGCTATTGATATTTTAGCGACAAAAACGGCGTTAGAACAGGAAGAAACGCTTAATAAGGTAGTTAGTGAAAAGCAAGAAGAATTACGCAATGACGCCGAAGCAAAGCGTATACAGGCAGAAACCGAACGCATAACAAAAGAAGTTGAGCGTGTAAGACAAGAAAAAGAAAAAGAACTTGCCGAACTTGATAAAACAATATCCGCTAAACAAAAAGAAGTAGAGCAATTAAAAGCCGATAGCGATAAAGCGCAAGCGTTTTTCGATAGTAACAAAGATATAATGAAATATATCGGAATAAGAGAAAAGAAGTCAATAAAGACAATGCAGGCACTTATGATACCTGCTATTGTAGTGTTTATAATCGTGCAAATATTATTATTTCCGCTAACTTTAATCGGGTTATTGCTTGAAACGGTAGTAAACATTTTAGGTGGGATATGCGGAGCGATACAAAACAACGCTTTAAGGATAGTAATATCAATACTTGTAATAGCGTTATTATTAGGCGGCGGATTTTGTGCATATTTTTATGGCGGTAAATTATTGACTTTATAAAATAAAAAAAGGAGAATATAAAAAATGATTGAACTCAAAGACCTTGAAGAAGCATTACAGGAAAACAAAAAAAGGCTTTCGGAGATAGAAGCCGAAAATCGTGTTTTTTGTAGGCTTATAGAACTTGAAAACTCAAAAACGGCTGAAACAGAAATTGAACAAAACGAAAATGTAGAAACGGAAAACATTTAAGGAGCGAATTATGGAGAATTTATTTATGTCAGCAGGCATTATTTCGGCGATAGTTTTATGTTTAGTTGGGATTATAAAGATACCGTGTGCAAACTTTAAACAAACTCACGCAAAAGGCTATAAAGCGTTGTTTACAGGATTAAGTTTTATACTTGCTATTGGGTTATCTGTTTTAGACGAATTATATATTTTATGTGGGCAACTAATTTCCGTTGATTTTGCTATACTTGTATGCGTTGTTTTGTCCGGTGTATTTGGTAGTTATAACGGTATTTATGAGGGCTTAGGCTTAAAAGAACTTACAAAGAAACTTATAGATAATATTAAAAAAGCAAGAGATTTAGCAAAAGACAAAAAAGCAGTAGAATATCTTAATAAGATTGACGATATTGACAATGCTATTAAAATTTTAGAAGAAAGAAAGCAAAAAGCAGAAGTTGTAACAATTACTGATGATATTGTAGAATAAAAATTATAGGGGAAATAAAACTATGGCAAATTATTTTGAAGTAAAAAATGTAAGTCAATCGTCCGAAATAAAAAAGGCGTTTGAAGAAGCAGTAAAAATAAATGCACCTAAATATCGTGCTATAAGCAAAACGAATCAATATTACGGTTGGGATGAAACAGCCGATAAATTTGTTAAGGCTTCGATAGGGCAAGAATGGTTCGATAATCCGTATTTTAAAGCAGAAGAGCCGAAAACCGACGAGATTGATGACAATATAGAAGATGAAGACACCGAAAATACTCAAATACCCGAAAAAGAAATAGAAACCGAAGAAACCGATTATAAAGCACTTTATGTAAAAAAATGTGAAGAATTAAACGACTTATTAGAGGCTTATACCGGATTAGAAACAGGGTATGAGTCCGTGAATGAACAGAATAAAATTATAAAACAAGAAAATGAAGAATTAAAAAACGGAATTTTAGCATTAAAGACGTTGTTTAATAAAGTACAATAATAATCTATGAACGATTGTAAAATTTGCAAGCAGTTAATTAAAGAAAAGCATCGAAAAGAGATAATTTGGAAAATATTATGTATTCTATTTGGTGCTTTATCTTTAATTTTGGGGATTTTATATTTTGGGAACGGTTGTTTAGAAGAAGTTAGCGAAATACAAGTAGAAAACACGCAAATTCAAAATGATGGCGATAATGGTGTTATTGTAATTGGCGATAAAAACAATGACAATATTACAGAGAATACAAAAATAGATTATACGCCTATAATTTGTATAACCGTTTTAGTAGGAATTGCAATGTTAATATACGGGGGTGTTTTAATTGCCTATAATTTTAAAAAAAATAACTAGAATAACTATAAAAGATTCACAGATTATAAATGGCAAAAGCGATGAAGTTGATAAAAATATAGACGAATCGAAAGCATTGATTGTATATTATAACAAAAAAACTCACTCAAGAATAGTGCTGACAAAATAACGAATGGATAAAATACAAGAAATTGTAGCAAATTTTCTATCAACAAAATTTGAAGATTGGAAGCCTTACCTATCGGAAACGGAACAAGCGGTATTTATTCTTTATTACTTTAAGGGTAAGAAAATTTTTCAAATTGCAATGGAAATAAATTATAGTGAAAGTCAGGTTAAAAGAATATTAAAATCGGCAAGGAAAAAGATTTATCGTTTATTGCCATAGACACGTTTAGTGTTTATTTATATACCCTTGAAAGAGTACATCAGAAATGGTGTACTCTTTTTTGATACTTCGGGTGCATTGTTTTAGTATATTCTAAAATTAGAAAAGTTAAGGAGATTTAAGCAATGTTTGGAAATGGGTTTAACAGTGGGTACGGCAATCCTTATAGCCCTTATGGATATGCAACGCCGAATTATGGGTACAATGCGCAACCGCAACAACAACAGCCCCAAACCGCGCAAATAAACACTAACAAGATTTATGTTAGCGGTATTGACGAAGTAAGGCAAAGGCAGTTGCCTAACGGTAGCGATATGCTGTTTTTAGACAACGACAAACCTATCATCTATCAAAAGATTGTAGACGGTAAAGGGCAATTTGAAGTTAAAGCGTTTACTATAACCCCATATTCGCCCGTAGAAACGGCAAAAGACAGTCAGTCGATAGATTTATCGGCTTACGCAAAAACAACCGATTTAGAACCGATTAGGGCAGAATTAAAGGTAATTAAGGAAAAGTTGGACGGTAGTGTCAATGGAAAACGGGAAGAAAGTTTATAATATTGAAGAACTTACCGAAGAAAACGAACAACTTAAAAAGAAAAATTGTAAGTTGCGAAAACAAGTTGCTGAACTATTAGGAAAAATCGACAAGTTGGAAAAATTTATAAAGGGAGAAAATGTATGAACCCGTTGGGAAATGGTAATGTGAATGTGGGCGGTATTACACCGCAAATGCGACAAGGTATACAGCAAGTAAAAGGCTTAATGCAAATGGCAAACGGTAATCCTATGGCTTTAATGCAAAACAATCCGCAGTTGGCACAGGTAATGCAAATGTGTCAGGGGCAAAATCCCCAACAAGTATTTGTGGCTATGTGTAAACAACGGGGAATAGACCCGGACGCTTTTATGAATGAGTTAAAAAGTTAAAACGGAATATACATTTAATGTAGTCGCGAATACACGAAAATGTTTATTTAATAAATTTATAAGGAGATAGACTTTATGGACAATGGTATTCAACCCGTAATGAATATGAATCCGAATGGTAACAATGGTGGTATGTTCGGAGATGGCGGTTCCTGGTTTGCAATCTTTGCTATCCTTGCTCTAATGTGGGGCGGCGGCGGTTTTTTCGGAAGAAATGGAGAAAACGGTCGTTGTGCAACCGTAGAAGACGTAAACAATTCTGCTAACTTTACGAGATTAGAAAATCAGGTTATGAATAACGGCAACGCTATTCGTCAGGAAGCGGAATATATCGTAAACGGTATTAGTGCGTTAGGTTATCAGAATGCAAGGGATTTTAGCGCAACGCAAATGCAGATGGCAGATTGCTGCTGCACTACGAACCGTAACATAGATGCCGTTCGTTATGAAAACGCTATGAACACGGCATCTATCAACGCTAACACAACCGCAGGCATACAAAAAGTCCTTGACAAATTGTGTGCCGATAAGACGGAAGCATTGCAGTCGAGAATAGGACAATTAGAATTGCAACAGGCTATGTGTGGCGTGATACGTTATCCGCAGAACTTTTCGTATGCTGTCGGTACGCCTTTTAATGTAGGTTATAACGGCGGTTGTGCGTGCGGTAATATCTAAACTATCCAAACATTGAAAAGGCTCTGTTAGTCGATTTTGGGGCGTAGGAGCGTAAAGTCTTTTACGCCCTTTATATTATAAACTATAAAGGAGAATAAAAATATGTCTTGTAAATCACTTTGTTCAGTAGCAACAACTTCGAGTGTGTCCGTTGTGTCAGGTGCAACTTTACCGCTTGCAACTATTGTTCGTAGGCGTGGTAATGACGTAAATTTAAGCGGTAATTCTATTGCTATAACGGATTGTGGGAGCAATTATTACCTTGTATCTATAACAGCAACATTTACCGCTCCCACCACCGGAACAGTAACACTTAACTTGCAACAAAACGGTACTAATGTATCGGGAGCAACGGCAAGCACAACTATAACAACGGCAACTACGGAAGTTAGAAGTTTGTCGTTTAGTGCGGTTGTAAGAACCTTTAATTGTCAGGGAATTGACAGTTTAACGGTTGTAAATAGTGGTGTAGGTGCAACATTTAGCAATATTGCAATGCAGGTAGAAAAATTATAATTATGGACGATTTTAGCGAGTTTTCTTTTTTAGATATTCTTACGGTGTTATCATTTATTATAGGACTACAAAATTTAGAGTTAAACGAAAAACAAGTTAAAGGTTTAGACGAACACTTAAAAGAACAAGATGAGAGATTGCTTGCTAAAATTATTGACCAAAACGAAGAAATAATCGCATTATTAAAGGAATTAAAAAATGGACGAAAAGATTAAAGAAACAAAACTTGCTATATTAGATAGAATTCTAGCGAATGTAAACGATAAAGAAAAAGCATTATCAACTGAAACGATTGTGTCGTTTGCAGGTATTGTAGAAACTTTTGATAAAACAGAAGATTTTAAAAAAACGCCTAAAAGCGACCCGGATGCACATTATAAATATTTAGAAAAATTATACGCAAGAACAAGCGAAGTTAAACCCGAAGAAAAAAAGCCCGAAGCGGAAACCGAAAAACTTTAATGGGGTGTGTGTATGAAAACTTTAACCGACTTAATAGAAAAGGCTGACGATACTCTTGAAGAGATAGAGTGGTATTCCGAAAAAGCAATGTGTTTAAGGGCAGAGCAGAAAGCACTTGCCGATGTGTATATCAAAATTGCCGAAACGCATATAAATATTTATAATATGCTCCACGAAAGAATGATTGCACTTATAGAAGAAGAAAAGCGCAAAAGTATTGAAATACCGGCAGTAATGACAACTATTTGGGAATACGAACACGAAAAACTTATTAAAGAGTTTGCCGAAGCAAAAATTTTAATAGAAGAATATAAAAAATTATCGTATTAGTATTGACTTTTTATAATTTTTATTGTAAAATACAATTATATCTCACAATTATGCGTGAGTAAGAAGCATAATAGACCGCCACTTATAGCGAGAAAAGACAGCCGTTTATGACTGTCTTTTTATTGTATTATATTACCCCCTATTTATTGCCCCCCCCCACTTGCTTTTAATAAATATTTAATGTCATTAAAGGACAATAACAATTCAAAATTTATTTTTGGAAAACTGGTTTTTAATAAAAAAATAATAAATAAAATAATTTTTAGAAAAATTGGTAAAATTTATTGACAACATTAAATGTTTATGATATTATCTAAAAGGGTGTAGGTGTTCATTAGAAGCCTTAAAAAATTATTTAAAAAAGAAACACAGACTTTTAATTTTTTTAAGAGTATGTGTTTCTTTTTTCGTTAAAATAAAAAATTTTCTTAAAAAATGCAATTTTCAAAAAAGGCGAAATTCCTAGCGAGTTTTTAAAAAATGAAAATCCGACTTTTCAAAAAACTTTACTGAGGTAAAGTGCGCCCATAATTGCCAAAATGCGCCGTATAAATTAGGCGGTAAGGGTTTACTAACGGGGCTTACTAACGGGGTTTATGTTGTCAATTTAGGCGCGTGGCGTTGCGGTGTGTGTGAGAAAAAAACAATAATAAAAGCCCCGGAATGTCAGGGGCTTTATAGTATAATTTATTGTTTACACAAAAAAGCCCCCAACGTTGGGGGCTTCTTGTTTTTGTTATCCACTAAATAATCCGAGCAAAAGAGTTGTACCAAAAATTAAGGCGTACATTTCTAGTAGGGCTTCAAAAATTATTATAGTTACGACAACGACAATAAAAATAATTTTTAATATTTTATATAGTGTATTCATTGTTTTAAATTCTCCGTATTGCTTGGTTTTTGAATTGTTTCGAAATATGTATCAAAGTATTGATCCCATGCCCTTTGTTCAAATATACCTTTCAGTTCGTCTTTATAAGTTAATGCTAAAATGTCTAATAGATTAAAATCAAATATAAATTTTATAATAGACATAACTATGTCTATATCTTTAATATTTTTTTTCTTGTAAACGTTTCCGAAATAATTGTTATATATCAAAAAGCCGATTTCTTCTAATAATTCTGAGGCGGTGGGTTTGTATATAGCGGTAACTTCTTTTTCAATTCCTAGTTCGTTACGATTGTATACTGTATATTTTAGTTCCATTTATTTATTATCTCCTTTTATATTATATCGTTTTCTTTAAATTCTTTAATAAGACCGTAGATTTTCGCCTTTTTGCTAAAATAAGCACACGCAAGCATCACGTCTTCCATATCTTGGAGATATTCTTCAGCGTTCATTTGGTAGACCCACGCTTCGCGCCTTGCTTTTTCTTTTTGTTTGTAGTAGTTGCCCGTTTTCCCTTCGTCAGAGCCTGAGCCGTAAGAAATTTTTATGTCTTTTGTTTTTAATGTTGTTGTATCCATTGTTTTTATTCTCCTATTTTAATTTTTTTAGTTGTCTATAATATAGGTGCGTAAATAGTCTTTGTTTGTATTTTTATATACTGTTGTAACCGTTAAAAAATATAGCCCGGGGGCAAAATCCGTGTCAGAATCCAAACAATAAAAATATTTTGCTTTATCTGTTTCTTTTGTTGCTGTATAACATATATAATTTTTGGGGTACGGTGTGCCCGTAAAGTCTTTTTCTTGTTTAATTAAATTATATCGTTTTATTGCGTTTTGTAGTGTCATTTTTTTTATATCTCCTCAAATTTATACAAGTATGTATATGTGATATTTTTTAATCCCGTATAATTAAATATTTGTTTAACTTCTGTTATCCCGTTATATGTACCGTTTATTTTTGTTTTTGCGTTTTTCAATACTTCTTTACTATGTAAAATCTTGTAAAAACTTTTGTATATTTCTTTTTCGTCTGTGCTTGTTATTTCGTTTACTTGTTCGGAATTTTGAAAAATTTTTAAAGTCATTTTCATTTTTTTACTCTCCTATAATGTCAAAAATATTTAAATTGTCGTATATTCTTAAATTTTCTATAATTTTGATGGCGTTTAATTCTTTCGCTTCTTTTTTTATATAATCTTTTAAACCTTGTGGGTCTTTTACTTTTCCTTTGCTGTATATGTAAATAGATAAATTGTAAATTTCTTGTAAAAAATCGTTTAAAGTTTTCATTTTTTTGTCTCTTTTTTTAATCCCACCACAAACGCAAGGTTGCCGCAATACAATCGTCATAACATTCGCATTTTTTTGTTATACTTGCTTCGTCCGCTCCGCTTATCTTTTGTAATTCTTTTAGTGTGTTATCAATTGCGGATTCGGTCTTAAAATGTGTTATTATATACATCACGGGCGAGTTCTCACGCCCGAAAAATATAGTATAATCTTTAGTATAATTATTGGGGTTGCCTTTGCCATAATATTTGATAAAGTTTTTGTTTAAATAGTTTATAATGTCAGCAAAAATGCTTATGTTAAATTCGTTATAACTTTTGATGTTATCGATGATGCAATATGCTCGTTGTTCGTTAAGTCCGCCGGGTTTTTCGTTGTCTAAGTTTAAATCAATGTTAAAATTTAGATTATTTTCAAAAATAGTTGTAAAAGCATCAATAAATTTTTTTTGATTGTTTCGTGCTGTTTTCTCTCTTTTTATATTGTTTTGGACGAATGAAAATAAGAATGGGTATATTTCATTGATAAGTTTTACATACTTTTTATAATTAGGATTTATATTATATATAATTGGGGTATTTTTACAACGTAAGTATATTTGTAAGAAATTATAAGCGCTCGCTTGTTCTTCCGTGTATCCGTTGCCGTATTCAATCATATAGTAATATTTTTTACTATATAATTTATTAAAATTTACAAGGGACTTTAAATTTTCGTATATTTGGGCTGTTTCTTCTTTTGATACTTCTACTGCGTAAATGTCATTAGCGGTATTATACAAATATTTTTGGTTATAATTACGTCCAAAAAATCCTAAATCAATAGACTTTTGAGCGTTTGAATCGTAACTAGCATTACCTAAATACTGAGCAAGCGCGCCAGTTATACTTCTTTCGTGTACTATTAGTTGTGTAGTACTGTTATATAAGGAATTATAAATTCTATACGCTTTATCGTTGGGTAATTCTTTATACTCTTCATAATCAAAGTCTATTAAATCTTTTTTTAAATCTTCAATATTATATATTTTTTTCATTTTTTTTTACTCTCTTTTATTAAATAAGTTTTAATAATTCTTTTTTTGATAATGGCTTTTGCGTTGTAAACTGTTGTATAAATTCGTTTATGTGTCTATGTTGTATCATAAGAAATTAAATAATAATATTGTGGCGTTTCTTTGATTCGCGCTTTACCGTAAAAACTTTTGTGGATGTCATAACGTGCATCTAGTTTGTAAAGTTGGGTTGTAGTTTTCATTTTTTCTCCTTGCCACCGTTCGCAGATGGGCTTTGTTTTATTATCCTTTCGGATTGATTATATTATACTACTATATAATGGTAAAGTCAATAAAATAATTAAAATATTTTAATATTTTTTAATATTTTTTAATATTGAGGGCTTGGAAAGGGTAGCCCCGGTAGAAAAAGTTTTTACGGTTTTTTTGGAATAACGCGAGCCTGCCTACGTGTTCAAAAACGCTGTTATTTGAAAAACTACATAAATCAAATAAAAATGCTTACTTTTCATTTGATTTCGGAAATAAATCAAATGATTTATAATAAAATTTAAAATTTTTTAAAAAACTTTAAAAATTCTATTGACAAAAGAAAAAATTTTTAGTAAAATAAAGATACAAAAATTTTTGGAGGAATAAAAGTTATGAAAAGGTGTCTAATGAAGTGTGGACATATTGCTAACGGTACAACTATGGACGGTAAGCCTTATTGCGTGATATGTAATTGTTATGATGTTAGCAATGAGAAACCTAATTTAGAAAATCGAAAAGCAAAATGCAAAATGTGTGGAAAAGAAGTAGAAAGCGATTATAGTCTACCCTTTTTTGAAAGCAAACCCGATAAAGACTACGACAGTTATTATTGCGGTTGTGGGGGGTGGGATTGATGATTTGCCCCTGCAAGGATTGTGAGAAAAGAACGATAACTTGCCATAGTAATTGCGAACCTTATTTAGAGTATGTAATATGGAGAAGAAAAATTAACGAAAAAGAAAGAGAAGAAAAGAAATTAGATTATAGTATAAACGAAAGGAGAAGAAAATGGAAAACAAAGAATTGATAGATTTAATTGTAGATTATAGAGTAAGAAATAATCTTACTATGAAGCAAATGGCTGAAAAATGCAATATAACACAAACTACGTTATGGTATTTAGAAACCGGCAAGAAAAAGGCGCAAAGAACGACAATTAGAAAAATACTCAATGTTATTGAAGATGAGGTGCTATAATGAGATTGTACGAAATTGATTATAAGATAAGAGAATTTTGGGATAAGGTAACTGAGCAAGACGGCGAACTAACCGAAGAAGATTTGCAAACGCTTGAAAGTTTAGAAACATCTAAAAACGAAAAGATAAAAGCATACGGGGTTATAATTCGTGAGTTAGACGGCGAAATTGCCACTGTGGACGGCGAAATTGCAAGGTTAAAGGAAATAGCCGAGAAAAAGAAAAAGAGCCGTGAAAGGCTTAAAAACGCGCTTAAAGACTTTTTAATAAATAATGATATACAGAAGTTCGAAAGCCCTGAAGTAAACATATCATTTAGAAAGTCGGTAGCATTAGAAGTGGACGAAAATGCTAAATTACCCGAAACAATGTTAAAGGTTGAATGGAAACCTAATAAGACCGCTATTACAGAGTTTTTAAAAAAGGGTGGACATTTTGACGGTTGTCGTTTAGTAGAAAGAAATAATATACAAATTAAGTAAGGGGATAGAATATGGAAAATTTAGAGATTTACAATAAATATCGTAGCGTACCAAAAGAAGCCTTAAAACCGTTTGACAACGGCAATTTCAAAGGAACAGATATAAATTCAATGTGGCGCATAAAGTGTCTTACAGAGCAATTTGGTGTTGTAGGACACGGTTGGACAGTTAAAGTATTGAGAACTTGGACTGAACATATTGTACAAACTAATGAAGATTTGGCGTTTGCCGAAATAGAAATGAAAGTAAAGATTGATGGAGAATGGGGCGAACCTTTTACGGCAACGGGCGGTAATAAGTTAAGCACTTACATTAAAAGCAAAGACTATTTTAAATCTTCGGACGAAGCGTTTAAAATGGCAATTACCGATGCTTTCGGCGTGGCTTGTAAGTATTTAGGTATAGGCGCAGACGTGTATTTTGCAAACGATAATAGCAAATATATCGAAGATAAAGATGATAAACCGAGTAAGCAAGAATCTAAAAAAGAAACGCCGTCTAAACAAGAAGAACCGAAACCTTTAACGCTTGCAGAAGCCAAAAAAATGGGGTTCACATCGAACGGTAAAGAATATATCGTAGGAACAATGACTGACGAACAATTACTTGCAATGAAAGACTATACTAAACTACCGAAGTTAGCCGAAGCGTGCATAATGGAATTAGAAGATAGGACAAGGGTAAGAAATGGAGAAAGGCAAGATAATTGATATAAAAGAAAACGGAACGGCAATTATTGAAGCCCCTATTGATATATTCAAATTTATAAAGCAAGAAAATAAAGAATGTTATGTAGAGTATATTGATAGCCGAAGTTTATCGGATAAACAAAGACGGTGCTGTTATTCTTTAATCAATGCAATAGCGGAATGGAGCGGAAGTTCAACGCAAGAAATAAAAGAGTATTTTAAATTGGAATTTTGGGCAGATAAGGTCGATACATTAGCGGATAAGATATTTAGCCTGTCTAACGCTCCTATGAGCCTTGTAGCCGAGTTTCAAAGGTTCTTAATAACTTTCATACTTGATAATGACGTACCGACTAAATTCTCGTTGCTAGAATACGTTGACGATATAGACCACTATGTTTATAAGTGCTTAATCAATAAAAAGTGTGCTGTTTGTGGCAAGAAAGCCGACTTACACCATTTAGACGGTTCAACCGTCGGTATGGGCAATGATAGAACCGAGATAGACCATTTAGGTAAGGAAGCAATTAGTCTATGCAGAGAGCATCATACCGAATGTCATACAATAGGGCAAAAGGAATTTTTTAACAAATACCATTTTAACAATGGTGTAATAATAGACAAAACAATTTGTAAAATTTATAACTTAAAAACAAAAAAGGAGAAATAAAATGCAAAAATTTATATGTATAGGAAATTTAACGAAAGATATAGAAATTAGAGAAACGCCGAACGGTAAAAAGGTTGCCGAACTGAATATTGCAGTCAAAAGACCGTATAGCGAAGAAACCGATTTTTTCACGGCGGTAGCGTGGGAGAAAAAAGCGGAATTATGCGCTGAATACCTTAAAAAAGGTAATAAGGTCGGGATAACGGGTTTTCTTTATAACGAAAAATACGAAGATAAAAACGGCGTTAAGCGTATAACTACTAAAATTCGCGTAGATGAAGTAGAGTTTTTAACCCCGAAACAAAAGGACGAAGAAAGACAAGAAAGCAAAGAAAAGGAAGCAACTTCTGAAAGACCACCACTTGAAGAAATCACGGGACAATTACCTTTTTAATAGATAAGGGGGAAATGAGATGAACATTGAAAAACCTATGACTGAAAATCAAAAGTATTATGGGAATATGCTTTATAAGTTTTTAATGCACAATGATACTGTATCGAAAGAACAAATGCTTGAACATTTAGGGTGGAATAATAAAAAGGATAGGCAATTAAGAGATTTATTGTCTATGATTGGCAAAAAATGTCCGTTGATTGCTACAAGTGATAGTAAAGGCTATAAAATAGCGAAAACATCCGAAGATTTAACCGAAGCAATTCATCAATGGAAAGAACTCGATAGCAGAATTGAGCAATTAAAAGCAAGGCGAGAGCCTTTAATAAAATTTTACGAAAAATATCGTTATAAAGATTGACAAAGTTTTTGAATAGGTGTATAATAAAAGAAACTTGATTTTGGAAGTGGTTAGCCGAAAGCAAGAATAATTAAATATGGCGAATAATCGCTTGTGAAAGGTACTAACCACATTGACCGAGTAGCAAGCGATTTTTTGTATAAAGGAGCAGAGAATGGCTAAAAAAGATAAACGGTTTTATTGGATAAAATTGAAACAAAGTTTATTGACAAGTGAAAAGGTCGATTTTTTAATGTCGCAAAAAAACGGCGCACAATATGTTGTGTTGTATCAATGTTTATGTTTAAAAACAATAAACAGTTCGGGTGAACTTGCAAATAAAGTAGGCGAATTGATTATTCCTTTTGACGAACTAAAAATTGAACGAGAATGTAAATGGTTTGATATTGACACTATTAGGATAGCAATGGGTTTATATAAAAAATTAGGGCTTATTTACGAACAAGAAAACGGGATATTAAAAATAACCGAGTTTGAAGAATTAGTAGGTAGTGAAACTTATTGGGCAGGACAAAAAAGGATAGAACGTGCGACAAAAAAGAGTGTTGGACAATTATTGGACAATATCCAACTT
Source organism: uncultured Staphylococcaceae bacterium (assembly GCA_964453965.1). GTDB lineage: Bacteria > Bacillota_I > Bacilli_A > ML615J-28 > CAG-313 > CAYVQA01. The sequence continues at coordinate 21,408 of CAYVQA010000006.1, read as the reverse complement.
CCTCTTATATCTAACTCTCTTACATCTAAATCTTCTAATAATATAAATATATTAAATAATAATATAGATATAGAAAAAGAAAATATAAAAGAAAAAGAAAGTTGTTCCACGCCTTTTGACCGTTTTATTGAAAAATACTCTATTAGTTGTGATAACTATTCGGCAGTAATAGGCGAAATGGATTTTGATTTATTGGATAAAGCATTTAGCGAGAGTAAGTGGTTGCAACTAAATTTTACTTGTTTATCTAAAATATGTAAAAAGTATAAAGAGATTATAGGCGGTGCGTATAAAGATTTTGTAAAACCTAAAAACGAAGAACCTACACAATCCGACGCTGAATTTTTAATAGAAAAAGGATTTAGTAAAGAATACGTAATGTTTTTAAGTGTAGAACAGCAAAAAGAAAAAAGAGAAAAATGGGATAGGTTGAGTGGGGAAATTTGGTAAGGTTTTATCTTGTGGGGCGGCACAAGTAAAATAATAAAATTAAAAAGGATTCCTGCAATGTGTATCAAACAATAGACCGTGTACATAAAAAACAAAGGTGTTTTGATATAATAAAGAAAATGTGCAAAGATAACCGCCCTTATCTTTTTTATAAAAATTATGCAAGAAATATGGAAACAATATCACGGATATTTAGTTAGTAATTATGGACGTGTTAAAAATAAACACGGTCGTGAATTATCCCCGATAACACAAAAAGATAAAATTCGGAATTATTTATATGTAACATTGCACATAAATAAAAAAAGGTGTAAACGAACGATTGCACCGTTAGTAGCCGAATTATTTTTAATAAAAAATAAAAATTGCGGTAAAAAAATTAGGTGTACGCATATAGACGGAGATTATAGGAATTGTAGAGCGGATAACTTAAAAATTTGCGATATTCAAATATTCGACCGTGAGGAATGGCAAATACAAATGTATAATAAAAATATCGTTGCTTGCTGTAAACATATATTCAAAAAGAACGGGTATTTTGAATTAGAAAAAATAGGTTTTGATGTCGATAATTGTTTATGCGAATGTTATTTAGATATATGGATATATTTACCAAAAATAAAAAGCAAAAATGGAAGTTATTTTTATAGTTTTTGTGAACATCAATGTCGATATGTATTTTGTCGGTTATACAAAAAATATTCGGAAAAATTAAAAAGAGAAATAAGTTATGATTTAGTAAAGGAGAAGAAGTAAAAATGAATCTATTTGATTTATTACCAAACGCCAAAGATTATAAGCCTAAAAAGTCAACCGATTGGAAATGGACTATGGCAAAAGACTACCCCAAAGAGAAGAACGGACTAAAAGTGTTTAGTTGTTTTGCTTGTGGGGGGGGAAGTACAATGGGATATAAACTACAGGGGTGCGAAGTTTTGGGGGGTTGCGAAATTGATAAAAAAATGAACGATATTTATATCAAAAATCACAATCCTAAATACAATTACTTAATGGATATAAGAGAATTTAACAAACTTGACAATCTACCCGAAGAACTTTACAATCTTGATATACTTGACGGCTCTCCACCTTGCACAACTTTTTCAATGGCAGGCGATAGGGAAGATAGTTGGGGTAAAAAGAAAAAATTTACAGAGGGACAAGCCGAGCAAACGCTTGATGATTTAAGTTTTGTATTTATAGACACCGTAGCAAAGTTAAGACCAAAAGTTGTTATAATGGAAAACGTCGAGGGGCTTATCAAAGGCAATGCGTGGAAGTATGTACAAAAGATTTACAAACAATTTCACGATATAGGCTATAAAGTCAAACATTGGCTCTTAAAAGGCGAAACAATGGGTGTTCCACAAACCCGTCATAGAGTGTTCTTTATTGCTATTGACATACGGCTTGATTTTGACCTCAATAAACTTGATATGCATTTTAATTACGAGCCTATAACTTACGAAATGTATAAAACACAAAAAGAGAAAATCGCACAAGGCAAAATGGCAGAAGCAATAAGACAACGAAGAAACGATGAGACAGTAGGACAAACTATGTATCGTATATATGGCGTAAGAAGTGGTATAACACATAGAATTGCATTTGAAAATAGTGTATATCCTACGCAAACAAGCGGACATCAAGATGTTTGGACGATAAACGGCAACCACCCAAGCAATGAAGATGTAATACATAGTCAAACTTTCCCCGAAGATTATGATTTTTGTAATGCATGTGTTGAATATATTTGCGGAATGAGTGTTCCGCCAGTAATGATAAAACGCATAGTAGGTAGGATTATAGAAAGTGGAATTTTTAAGGAAAAAGAAACAGTAGAAAATATTAGGGAACAAGAATGAAAAATTATTTTAATCAATATGAAGCAAGTAATCATTTAGTGATAATGACGGCGATGATGTCTGTAAAAAATTTAATTGACGGTAATTGCATAACGGACGAAGAAAGAAAAATACTAAAAAAAGTAATGAAGTTAGTGAGTGATTTTTCCGAAAGCGTGTTTGAACGGTTAGGAGATGGTTATAAACGGTCGTTGAGAAATAAAGCAAGTCTAAATACGATAAAAATTGTTAGTAGAAATGTACACCATAAAAACAATGTCGATATGGAAGATTTTATTGACGGCGATACACTGAGAGAAATAATCAATCAAACGGCAGATATTGATTGTAGTAATTGCGAAAGAAAAGATTGTAAAGATTGCGGAATTTATAAGATAAAGTCTTATTTGCACTATGACGGAATAAGTGATAATACTGAGTTTTGTCCGTTCCGTAAAGAAAGTAAAGATTATTCGTTTAACTTTTTAGACGATATAGGAGAATGACAATGTGTGAAAAATGTAATAATACGGGTTGGATAACTTATTTTGACGAAAACGGGCAAGAATGGGCGAAAGAATGTAGTTGTGTAAGGCAAAAACAGAACCTTGCAAGGCTAAAAAATAGTGGGTTAGAGGGTTTATTTAATAAATACTCTTTTGACCGCTACAAAGCCGATTTTGACTTCCAAAAGAAATTGTTAGACAGGGCGTTAAAATACGTTAAAGATAATAGTAATAGATGGTTCGTTGTGGTTGGCGAAAGCGGTTCGGGGAAAACTCATATATGCACGGCAATATGCAAAGAACTAATTGAGCAAGGGCGTGAAGTTAAGTTTATTAGTTGGTTAGAAACCGCAAACGAATTAAAGCAATGTATAAACGATAAAGCACAATATCAAAGCATAATGCAGGCAATAAAAGATATTGAAGTGCTTTATATAGATGATTTTTGGAAATCGAATAATAAGAGTGAACCTGTCGCTGCGGATATAAAATTAGCAAATGAAATTCTTAATTACCGGTACAATAAATCAATGAAAGATAATTTTACAAAAACGATAATATCGTCTGAAAGATTTGTTAATCAACTTATAGAGTATGATAGTGCGATTGCAGGGCGAATAGTTGAAAGTGCAGACGAATATTTAACTCAAATAACGGGTAAAGAAAAAAATTATAGGTTAAGGGATTATTTATGAGCGGATTAGAAAAATACTTAAACAAAATAACTTGCGGAGATTGTTATGAGTTGATAAAGGAATTGCCTGACAAAAGCGTTGATTGTATTTATGTCGATATACCGTACTTATATAATCAAGGCGGAAGTGGAAATAGTGAATTAGGCGAACGAAGCGCAAAAAAAAGGCTTGAACTTATGGGGTATACTGATAGATATTTGGATAATAAAAATACATCAATGGGGGAAGCATTAAGAATTGCGAAAAAACAAGCGAAAAAGCGTTTAGATATTGTAAGCATTGAAGATGGCATTGATTTTTCTATTTTAGATGAATTTGCAAGAGTAATGAAAAAAATAAATTGCTTTATATGGTGTAGTAAATTACAAATATTTGATATTATGAAATATTTTGTTGGGGGGGGGATAGATAGAGAAATATTTTTTGAAATATTGACGTGGAATAAAACTAACCCTACGCCTACTACAAATAATGTGTGGCTTCCCGATATAGAATATTGCTTATATTTTAGGGAAAAAGGTGTGCCACTTAATAGCAGATATGAATTAAAAAGTAAATGGTATACAAGCCCTGCAAATAAAAACGATAAAGATTTGTTTATGCACCCTACAATAAAACCGTTAGAATTAGTTAAACGTCATTTACTACATACTACGCAACCCGAAGATATTGTTTTAGATTGCTTTATAGGGAGCGGTACGACCGCCGTAGCGAGCAAAGACTTAAATAGACAATTTATAGGTTTTGAAATAAATGAGAAATGGTGTAAAATTGCTAACGATAGATTAAATGGTATAGATAGTAGCGGACAAACAAGTATGTTTTTAAGATAATAAAAAAATATTAAAAATTTTGCGTTAAACCGTTGACAATATTAAAATTATATGTTAGAATATGTAAAAAGGTGGTAAGAAAGTGGAATATAATTTAATTAAACGGAATGAAAATAAACCGATTATAGAAACTTTTGAGAATGAAAACTTAAAGGCAACGCATTTTGTTTTGACGGGTGAAACGGAAATTGAATTTAAGCCGAATTGCCCAAAAAAGATAAAAGATATGTGGGCAATGCTAAATAAACCGTATGCTTCCGAGATATTGCAAAAGGGCTAAACGTTGTTCGTACGGACAAAAGCATAATCCTTGCGATTTGCACGAAAATTGTATAGGTTTTTTGGCTGATAATAGCAAAGCGATTAAAGAGTTTTACAAAGTTGAAGAACCGAAAAAGAATAAATACGGCGCAGTCAAAATAACGATTGACGGTATGACTTTTGACAGTAAGTTAGAATATAATCGTTGGTGTGAATTAAAATTGCTTGAAAAGGCGAACAAAATATCCGACCTTAAACGGCAAGTAAAGTATGTTTTGATAGAGAAATCGGAATATGGCAGGGAAATTGATTATATAGCCGATTTTACCTATATACAAGACGAGAAACTTATTGTCGAAGATACAAAATCAAAAGCAACTAAAACACCGCTTTATAGACTTAAAAAACGGCTTATAGCGGAAAAATACGGAATAATTATAAAGGAAATAGAACAATGAAAACAAAATATTACATAAAAATTAGCGAAAGCATAGGCAAGCAAAATTACATATTGCGAAGTGATAGGAAAAACCGTTTTTATAAGCAAAGTCGAAGCCGAAGCAAAACTTAAAGAATTAAAGGAGCGAGAAGAATGGAAATTAAAGAACTCACAAAAGAAGAAATCAAAAAAGCACAAATATTATGGGAAAAATATCATGATTGTTGTAATAGCATACAGTGTGAAGAATGCCCATACTATAAACCAACTATTCCTTGCGAAGTGTTATTTGTAATACAAAACATAGGAGAATTAGAAGAATGAAAGACTATTGTTTTGGTTGCAAATATAGAGAAGATTGCGAATTAGCCGACGTGATAAATTTTTGCGAAGATTGCATAGATTATCCACATTGTGATATGTGTTATGTAGAGTGTAAAGGTGGTTATTCCATTGAGTGCAACAATGGATTTGAGTCGAAAAATGATTATGGAGATGACGAAGAATGAAAAGCGTTTTAATTAGTGTTCAACCGAAATGGGTTGAGAAAATCGTGAACGGCGAAAAAACAATCGAGGTGCGAAAGAACCGTCCGAAACTCGAAACGCCTTTTAAGTGTTATATTTATATGACGAGGGGACACGCAGTTTACCCCGTAACAATCAACGGTTATCCGTACACTTGCAGTAATTGTGGTGGAATGGACGTTATCGGAGAATTTACTTGCGATAGGATAGACGAATATACCTATCACGATACATACGGTTATGTTTTACCGTGTAAAGATTATAAAGGAATGTGTTTGTCGGCAACAAAAATCGAAGAATATGGCAACGGCAAAACACTTTACGGTTGGCATATATCCGACTTGAAAATTTACGACGAGTCGAAAGCGTTGAAAGAGTTTGGACTAACAAGACCTTTTAGAAGTTGGGGGTATGTAGAAGAATTATGAATAAAGACAAAGAAATTGAACAATTAGAAAAAGAAATACGAACGATAAATTGTTTACAAGCAAGCACTATTTATACACCTACATATCAAGAAGCATTATGTTTGTATAATTTAGGGTATAGAAAAATAGACAAAGTTATAGAAAAAATATCAAAAAAACTTGCTAATGATTTTTATTGCCCTAATTTGTGTTCAACAAGAAAACTTGAAATGCAAGAATATTGTGATAATCATACTTGTAGTACAAACAATCAAGAATGTTGGCAAAGATATTTAGAAAAAATAATTAAAGGAGAATAAAAAAATGGATAGAGAATATTACGAAAAAGGATTAGTAGATTTAGAGCAAGAAAAAAGAATATATTTAACGACTATACGTCATCCAAACGATTTGAATGATGAAGATATACTGTATTGTGTTAATAAATTAAGTTCTAGTATGAATATGATTGAGTATTATAAAAAACAACTAAAAGAATTAAAGGGAAAATAGTAATGGAAAAATATTATACGCTAAAAGAAACATCGGAAATCTTAAATGTTAAAATAAGAACATTAAGAAAACGAATAGAAGAGGGCAAGATAATTGCTAAAAAGTATAATGGTAGTAATATGCTTTATATTTCGGAAAAAGAAATTGAAAGAGTACAAGGAGAAATGAAATGAAAAATAGTGAAAGGCAAAAAAAGTTAGATAAAAGCAAGTGGGAAACAAGCAAAATTCATAGTCAAGATTTAAGCGGAAAAATGTATTATTGTCTTAAATGTGAAAGGATGAATTGTACGCATAATTGCAATGCAACGCAAAAAGAGAGAGAAGAAAAATCGTTGTGTGCAGTTGCTTATAATAAGTATTGTAGGGCGAAAAATGGGCGGATATAGACCTAAAAGAATATGCGCAAAGCCCGGATGTAATAACTATGCAACTCACGGTGCATTTTGCGAAGAACACAAAAAAGAAGTAAATCGTGGCACAACAAGTAAATATAGTTCGTTTTATCATACGACAGTTTGGAAAAAAGCACGAATAACATTTTTAACAAGACCGGAGAATATTTGGTGTGCAAAATGTTTAGAGAAAGGAATACATACACCTGCAACAGTTGTACATCATACGCAAGGGTTTAAAGATTTTCAAACATTTATTGATTCGTCAAAATGGGTGGCGTGGTGTGATAGTTGTCATAGTTTGTATCATACGCAAATAACGAACGAAGAATTATATAATAAATATCATAAGGAGCAATAATGAATAAGAAAAATGTACGGCGTGTTTTATCGGCAATTATAATAGGTATGGTTTTAGGGCTGATTTTATATTTACCTGCATATTGCGAATCAAAGAATTATAAATTAGAAATATTAGAATTTGGGCTTTTGTCCGAAGACAAAGCGTATATTTCTTATGAAGCAACAAACAATACTAATGAAGATGTTTTTTTAAGGTTATATTTGACAGTAGAAAAAGAAGACGAGGTACTGTCATCGTTAATAGCATATTGTCCGATTAAAGCAAACGGAAGTCGAAAAATGACAATGATAATGGAGAGAAGAAAATTCGCGTCTTCGTTTGTCGGTAGCAAGGCAAAAATAAAAATAATGAAAGTTGATAGGGATTAAAATAATGAGTGGTGTAAAAGGGAAGTCAGGGGGAAAAAGAAAAGGCGCAGGTCGAAAGCCTATGCCGTTAGACACATTATATTCTCCCGAATTAAGCGAAATGGAAATTTGTCAACAAAGGGAAAAAGTTGAAGAACAGACTGTAAGCGTAATTAAAACCGCTAAACCTACTATTGAGATTGAGCAAGAAAATGAATTTGAAAAGCCTAAAAATGCAAAGGAACATATAATTAGGGCGATGAATACTTGCGAAATGAAAGAGTTAAAATGTCCGATAGAGTTTGAGTTAATGCCTTATGCAAAAAACACGTGGGATTATGTTATAGAATTAGACAAAAACTCTAAATATCATTTATTAAACGAACGTCATTTTGAGTGCTTAAAGTCTTATTGTTTGGCGGTTGAAGTCCGACAAAGATTGATTGAAAGTTGGGAAAAACAAAATAAGGCAATGCTTATTTATAGCGGTAAAGAAATGAAAATCAATCCCATTGTAAAAGAAATATCTACTAAAAGCAATCAAATAAATAAATTTGCCGAAGATTTGGGGCTTACTATTTTAAGTGAGTTTAAAATGGCTGAAATGAGCGCAAAAAACAAAGATGATGATAATGACAATGATGACGGGATGTTTGATTAAATGAAAATATTTTATTTGTGTAATAAAAAGAAGTGCGAATACGGTAGTTGCCGATTTGAAGAACCTTTATGTAGTCATACTACGGATAAAAACTATGCTTTACATAAAGACGAAATGGGTAAATTTATTCGTTTAGGTAAAGATTTATGGGAAGTAGACGGTAATTAAGGTAGTTGTGAAGTAAAAGAAATAATAAGACGGAATATTTGACTAGGCGAGATAGAAAAAATGCAATATAAGGTAAAAATACAAGGAAAAACAAAAACAATAAATATTGACGAAAACCGCAAGGAAATTCAGTATGCGAGAAAAATTATAAACGGGGAATATTTGGCAGATGAACCCGAAATATTAGCGTGTAAAAGGTTTTTTAGTGATTTAGAAAGACAAGGGACTGACGAATTTCCATATGTGTTCGATACAACACGGGGGGATAGAATATTTAATTTTTTCTCTCAATGTGCGAATATAGATGCAGTTGACGGTACTTTTTTAGAACTTGCAGAATTTCAATATTATGACCTATCGCAAATATTTTCGTGGGTACATAGAGATACAGGTACAAGAAGATTTAAGGAAGCACTTATTTTTCAAAGTCGTGGGCAGGGCAAGTCAACAGAATGTGCAGTTATTGAATTGTATGTTTTGTGTGCTGATAAAATATATCCACCGTATCAACCTGAAAAAGGTCATTTTGAATTAAATCCGAACATTGTTTCTATGGCGGTTGATAGAGAGCAGACAAAATTTGTTCGCAAAACAGCAATGGATATGGCAAGAAGAAGCCCGTTTTTGAAAGACCAGATTGATGTTAAACAAACATACATAAAAGGCAAAAAGCGTGGTGGAGAAATTGCGGCTATAAGTAAAGAAATAGGGAATTTAGACGGGGCGAAACTAAATTTAATAGTGGCTGATGAAATTGCGGCGCACAAAGAAGAAAGCAGGATAAACGTTTTGCGTGGGTCGTTCGGCAAACGTGAGCAATGTTTGTTATTGAAGATAACAACAGCAGGCGATGATGCTATGATAAAGCCTGCAAAAACTGATTATGATAGATGTTTAGAAGTATTACACGGTAGGATAAAAGATGATACTTATTTTATTATGATACGACAATTAGGGGAAAAAGATGACCCGTCTGATTTTTCTTTATACGAAAAGTGCGCTCCTATGTTAAGAGAGAATAACGCTTATTCTAAAAGACTATTAGAACAAATAAAAGACGAATTTAACAAGGCGTTTTCGGGGGGGTCGGAACAACAAAAAATTGAATACTTAATCAAACGTACAAATCGTTGGCAAGTGGCAAGTGAGCAAAAATATTTAACGCAAGAAATGTTAGATATGCTTGTAGCAAGTCAAATGCCGGAAAAGGAATTTTTGCAAATGGTAAAAGGTATGCCGTGTGTGGTGGGTATAGACGCCTCAAAAGTTATTGATTTAACGGCTGAAAGTTTTGTTTTTAAATTGCCTGATGGGAAGATAGGAATTTATGCACACGCATTTATGCCCGAAGATAGCCTATACAGGCACTTAAAAACAGATAAATTGCCTTATCAATCGTATGCTGAAAAAGGTTTAATAACTTTAATAGACGGTGCATATATAGATAATGAAGAGTTAATGCAATATTTGTGTGATTTTGAGAGAGAGAATGATTGTGAAATAAGGCTTATTTCTGCTGACGCCGCATACGCTTATCAATTATTGATACAATTAAATGCAGGGCGTACACCAAACAAAAAAGTATATGAAACGGTCGAATGTCCGCAGACAACGGCAGTATTAAATGAACCGACAATAACGTTTCAAAAATTATTGCTTGATAAAAAAATTGTTTTATGTGCGAATGAATTGTTTTTAAAACACGCTTCTAATTGTTATACCGAAGTTGATAAAGGCGGACGAATGAAAGTAAGCAAGAAAAACACAGGTTCGGTTTATAGGATAGACCTGATAGCGGCAACAATGTTTGCGTTAAGAAAGTTAAATGTTTTAGATGACCAAAACTTGATTCAGTCAATAATAAGTGGAGATTTTTCTTTTTAAAAAAATTGTTATAAAATTATTGACAAGCACTTAAAAATAGTATAAAATAAAAAAGAGATATAGTGAAAAGGTGTTTGTATGGGATTATTTGGCAAGAGAAAACTAGAAAAAAAAGCACGCAACGTTGTTTTAGGGGATAATTATGCCGATTTTTTAACGTCAATACCCGAAATGAGAGAAAATGAAGCATTAAAACTTTCAGCGGTTTTTGGTGCAATATCTACCATTTCAAACACTATGTCCAAAATCCCCTTTTCGGTAATCAATAGATTTACAAAAGAAAAGGTAGACGATGTTAATTTATATAACTTATTAAATTTACAGCCTAACGCAAATATAAATATAGTAGATGCGCATAAAAATATGTGGATTAGAGATTTATATTTAGGTGAGGCTTTTTGTGTTCCAATAAGAAAATATCGTTCTAATGAAATCGATAGAATAGAATATATAGAAAACAAGTATGTAAGCAAATCAAAAGATGATAATGGCGTTGTATGGTATACTATATCGAAAAACAATGATAAGCAAGTAAAATTAAGATATGATGAAATAATCCATATAAAAGAATTTACATTAAACGGGATAGATGGCGTTTCTCCGCTTGAATATGCAAGGCACGTAGTACAAACAGGGCTAAATCAAACGATATTTGAAAAAGCGTTTTATCAAAATTACGGTAGACCGAATGATTATTTAAAAACAGCAACGGATTTATCTACTAAAAAGATTAAGCGTACAAGAGTTGGGAGCGATGGTAAAGCAGAAGAATACGAAATATCGTTAAAACAAGCCGTAAAAGAAGAATGGAATAAAACGCATAGTGGCGAAAATCTATACTCAACGGCGATTTTAGATAATGGTTTAGAATATGGCACTGTACCGCAAATAACCCCCGAACAAATGCAATTTGTAAATGCAAAGTCATTGACAGTAGAAGATATAGCAAGATTTTTTGATATGGGTAATTGTTTGCACAAATTAGGTTTAGGCAAGCAAACATATTCTACTAATGAGCAAGGACAAATAAGTTATGTAACGGAAACTATTGTACCAAGATTAAGAAAATGGGAAACCGAACTAACCTTAAAACTTTTAACAAAAGAACAACGCGACAAAGGTTTGGTTATTAAAGGCAATATTAACGCGGAATTGCGCGGAGATACGACAAATAGGGCGTCGTGGTATGACAAAATGCGGTCAATGGGCGTTTATAATATCAATGAGATTAGAGAACTTGAAGATTTACCGAGTATAGGTGAAGATGGCGAAACAAGATTGATTGGCGCGAACAGTATACCGCTTGAAAGATTGCTAGCAGGCGAAAGTACAAGCGAAGTAATACAAGAAGCGCAAGAAACACCCCAAAAAGAACCGGAAGTAAAGATAGAAGAAAATGAAGAAAAGGGAGAATAGAAAAAATGAGTAAATTCTATAACTTTATAAATAAGAAAGAAAGCGAAGAAGCCGAATTATTTATAGAGGGCGAACTTGTCGAGGAAGGTTGGGAAAAAGAGTTTTTAGCAGACTTTTTCAGCGAACGAGCAACGGCAAGTAGTGAATTTTCCGAGCAATTAAGACAATTAAACGGAAAAACGCTTAAAATACACTGTAATTCGGTCGGTGGTTCGTTGTTTGCCGGAACGTCCATGTATTGTGCTTTAACGGGTTATAAGGGGAAAAAAATCGGTTATATTGATAGTATATGCGCAAGCGCGGCAACATTTCCTATGTTAGCGTGTGATAAGACTTATATGACCGCTGCAAGCGGATATTGTGCGCATTTACCTATGACAACAATGTGCGCGTTTGGGAATAAAAACGACTTAAAAGAAGCGTATGACGAAACCGTAGCAGGGTTAGAACAAATTGAGAATGTTATGGTAGACGCATACAAGCGCAAAACAGGTATGAGCGCGGAAAAGATAAAGAATATCCTTGCAAAAGATGAAATAATGTCGGCAAGCAAGACGATTGAATTAGGTTTTGTGGACGGATATACCGAAGATGAACCGAAATACGATAAGGCTTTTGTGGAAAATATGTTTAGGAGAAATATTATGATATATAATTGTTTAAAACCGAAATATAAAAACGAAGAAGAACAAGAAGAAAAAGAAACGCAAGAAGAAACAAACGAACCGATTATAAAGATTGATAATAAACCCGAAAGCCTGCAAGTGGGCGATACGGGAACATTTACGGTAACGGTTGAAAATATAGACGGGGAGATTGGTTGGGGAACTTCCAACGAAGAAATAATAAGTGTAAATGAAAATGGCGAATATGAAGCAAAAGCCGTAGGTAGTGCAACTATTACGGCAAGCATAGGCGATTATTCGGATAGCGCGGAAATTGAGGTTAAAGAAAAAGAAAATACCGAAGAAGCAAGCGAACCCGAAGAAACCGAAGAAGAAAAAGAAAATAAAGTAAAAAATATGAACATATTAAAGGCTTTATTGATAAAACAGAAAAAATCCCAAAACTGTCGGGATTAAAAATAAAATAAAAAAAGGAGATAAAAAATGACAGTAGAAATGGAAAGGCTTTATGCTAAAAGGGATGAACTCCTAAACAAAGTAAACACCCTTATGGCACAAGGCAAAATGGGAACAGAAGAAGCAACTAATTTGTGTGAGGAAGCAGCAAAAAACGAAGTAGCGATTGCTAATCTTGAAAAGGTAGAAAACCTTAACAAAAGCAATGCGAAAGAAAACGTAATTGACAAAACCTCTAACGGTTTTAAAATTGTTATGAATGCAATTAAAACCGGTAAATTTGTGAACGATTTGGGTACAGAGTTAAAAACAGGCGGACTTAACGGCGAAGATTATTTGTTGCCGCAAGATATTCAACTTGCAATCAACGAAAAGAAAAAAGAATGGTTGTCGGCAAAAGAACTTGTAAATGTAGAATCAACTTTTGCATTAAAAGGTTCTGTAAACTATGGCAAAGACCCTACGGACGGTTTAATTTCGTTTGAAGATGGCGATGAAATAGATTCGTCTAAATTACCTTCGTTTGAACAAGTGCCGTTTAGTATTAAGTGGTATGGTGCAATTATCCCGATAACTAATATTTTAACGGGCGCAGAGCAGTCCGGCTTAATGACCTTTATCAATATATGGTTTGTAAGACGTGCAATTATTTCCGAAAATACCGAAATATTTAAAACTTTTAAGGCTAAATACAATAGTGGTACGCCGAAAACGATTGCAGACGAAACCGCATTAAGAACGAGCATCAACACTGACCTTGACCCTGCATATGTAAGTTCGGCAGATATGGTAGTAGTAACTAATCAGGACGGCTTTAACTACCTTGATACTATTAAAGACGAAAACAAGAAGTATGTTTTACAGCCCGACCCGACTAATCCTACAGCAAGACTTTACAAGGGTTATCCCTTAAAAGTATTCTCTAATTCTCAATTACCTACGTCGGCAGACAAGATACCGTTCATTTATGGCGCAACGAAACAAGGCGTAACATTTAAAGAATATGAAAATTACTTTTTTGATACCGATAATGGCAAAGGTATTGGCTTTACTAAAAACACTACCTTGCTTAAAGTAGTTGAGGGATTTGACGTTGTAGGCGCAAATACAGACGCTTATGTTTATGCAGAAATGACAAAAGAATAATAATTTAACACCAAAAAGGAGAAACTCTCAATATGAATTTAGTGTCGCTTGCAGAATGTAAAGAAAGATTATCTATTGATTTTGATACAAAAGATAAGGAAATAGAGATAATGACTAATTCTATTGAGAGTTATCTTTATTTTAGCACAGGAATAGACTTTACAAGCCTAGACGAAAAAACTATTGCAATAGCGAAAGAGTATGTATTATTAAAACTCTACCTTGACTATTATAACGCGCATACTCAAATTGACGATATGCGCTTAACGGCACTTATGAAACAATTACAAGCGGTGGCGTTATTATGAATACAAGAAAAGACGAAAAAGTACAGTTTTACAGAAAAAAAATAGTAAGAGAAAAAGGCACTACGCGAGATACTTATTATCGACAATTTATTTATCCCGAAAGTAAATATAAAAGCGGTGGATTATATGCCAACGCAAGAGATATGAAAGATAGTGAAATTGTAAGTAGTGGATTGCAACAGCAAGTAAAGACAGTTCTTTTTACGGTTAATAGAAACCCGTTGATAGAAGAAGATTTAAAAGTAATATATCGCGGCGAAATTTACGATATAACGCCACCTATTGACGGATTAGACGGTAGAACTATTGATATAAAGTTTACGGCTGTTAAAACAATGGATTCGACAAAATATTCGGGAGATAAATTTTTAGATGAGTAAATTTGAAACAAGAGAAAAATTTGTTATGTTAGTCGAAACGGCTTTTCAAAATGCAGGTATGCAAGACGGAAAAACGGGAACGGAACAAGACAAACCGAGATTTTGGCGAACGCAAGTATTGAATAGCAATGAACCGTTATTTGTGCTTTATGTAATAACCGATAATTTACCTTTAACAAACGCTGACAATAAGTCCATAAGACGGCAATTATACGCTAACGGCGAAGTATTTACAAGAAATGGTTTTTATGACGGCGAATTTCAAGACTTGTGTATTGCAATAGAAAACGAGTGCGAAAAGTTGGGTTTAAGTTGTATTTTTAGTGAAGAAGGGCGAGATAATTCGGTTGATACCGAAAGCCCGTTAGATTATGTTAATTTTGAAATTGAAGCAAGGTTAATGAACGAATAAGGAGAATAAAAATGTCAGAAACGAGTAAAAAAAGATTTTATGAAGAGGGGAATTACGATTTAACTATTTTTGAAAGAACTATAACCGATAAAAACCCTAAATATGGCGATGGTAAAAAAATTGACGGACTTGTAAGCGTCGAGTTGACATTTTCAAGTACAAGAACGGCAACCGCTGCTGACGATGTAGTCGATTATCTCAATAGGACTTCCCCCGTAAAAGCAGACGGAACTATTAAACTTATTGGATTTACAACCGCTATGTATAAAGAATTTTATAATAATATTGTAGACAGTAAAGGGGCGGTAGTTTTAGGCAAAAATCAACAGAGTAAAGCCGTAGGTATTGTATTTTATAATACCGAAAATAGCGAAAACGGTCCGAGCGAAAATATGTTTGTTTTACCGAACGTTGTATTTGAATTACCGAATTTATCAACTACGACGCTTGCAGAAGATGATACTACCATTAGGGATTATTCATTGACTGTATCGGCGAAAACGCAAGTATATTATGATGAAAGTGGCAAAAAAGATAGGTATACTTGTGCGATATTAAATAGCGAAGACAATAACGATATTTATTCTAGCGTAAGGGGAACAATGTATATCCCTGACGGTGGGAAACAAGACGGTGGGGAACAAGACGGTGGGGAACAAGACGGTGGGAAACAAGGCACAGTAATATAATAAAAAGGGGTATAACACTATGGTTTATGGAAATAAGTTAGTATATGTATATGAAGAAGATACAGTAGACGAAGAGGGAAAAGGTAAGGTAGTCAATAAAAAACTTGACCTTACCTTTAACCCTATGACTTTTATAAAATATCAAAACTATACGGGTAGGGACTTTATGGCAGACTTTATGGAAATAAGTTTTAATATGTCAAATAAAATAAGCCCGGAATTATTAAAAAAGATAGAAAACGACGAGGAAATATTGTATGGGGATATTTCCAATTCAGATATAGAAGCATTGACGGGCGAACAAATGACAAAAAATATAGAGTTTTTTATAAATGCAGTCGCATCAATGATAGCAACGAGTGTATATCCGAAAAATTTGGATTTTGGGGAAATTATAAATACTTTACCAATTTTCCTTTTTTACGATGATAATTTCTTAAAAGAATTGGTAGAATTTATAACGTTTGGCTTAAAAAAAAACAAGCAAACAATAACAAGAACCCTATCCAAAATAAAACTAAACTAAAAGATTTTACAAGTGCAATGATATACAATGCTTGTCAAATGGGAATAAGGGTTGATATAAACGATTTAGCATTGCATACGTTAATGTCAGTAACCGAATATGCAAGCAAAATATTAAAGAAAGAAGATGATATACCCGTAATGAACGCGAGAGAGTTTAGGAAATCATAATATTATGGCAGATGTTTTTGATAAATTAGCAGAAGAATTAAACCTTTTAGGGCAAGAAGTACAAGAAATATACGAGAAATGTACAGTACAAGAGATAAGGGTTGCCGGAAGTACGCTTAAAAAAAATCTTATAAGGGGTGCAGGTAAAAACACCGAAATCTCTACTGCGTTAGTGTCAAGATTAAATCAAAACATAACAGAAAAAGAGTATTTTGTAAAGGGTAGATACTATATTGTTAATATTGATTGGGATACCAACAAGATAGTTAATACCGATTTAGGAATGGGCTACGGGAAATATGCTGACGTTGAAAGGTCGAGAAAAAAACGTAATTATTCAATAAGACCTGCAACATATTATGATTTAGCGTATATAATAAACTACGGGCGTGGTGTAAACTTTTCGGGAAAAAACGACAAGATTATTGCCGGAAATTATTTTATACAAAAAGCCGTTAGGCGCATAAGCAAATGGCGAGATAAAAGGGATTTATTAGTAAAAACAAAATTACAAGTATTAGCAATCGAAAAATTTGAGAGGTAAAATATGCCGTCAATAAAAGAAGATATAAGCAAAATATCAAAAGAGATAAAGCAATTAGATAAAGACGCAAAAGAGGCGGCACAAAGCACTAAACAAATAAACAATCAATTAAAGTTTGACCCGACGAACATACAATTAGTAAAACAACGTTTTGAAAGTTTGAACAAAGAACTTGTCATAAGTAAGCAAAAGGTTGCAGAGTTATACAAACAACAAGCGTTTTATCAAAATCAAAAAAACACAGGCGCGTATAAAATAGGCGTTGAAACCGGTAAAGAAGCAGAAGCGTTAAGAACAATAAATGCAATCCTTGACGATATAAAAGTAAAAATAGCCTATGCCGAAGAAAAACAAGACGCATTGGCTAACGCAACAGATAAGACCAAAGAAAAACAAGAATTATTAAACGCGGCAGTTGGGCAAGTAAAGAAAAAGTACGAAACCGCGACAACGGCGGCGGACAATTTTGCAAGCGCAGTAAAGCGTATATATTTGGTAGCAAAACTTTTTATAACATCGTCTATTGAAACAGGAACAGAATTATATACATTGTCAAAACGCTTTAATTCAAGTGTAGAAGATATACAGGTATGGAATAAGACACTTGAATTAGCGACAAAAACTGAAAATGTTTTCACGGATTCTATGAATTCGTTGGTTAAAGTTATGGCGCAAATTTCCTCCGGGCGTGGGGTTGCATATCAAAACACATTGAAAGCCATAGGCGTTTCATACGAAGAAATCGCGGAACTAACCCCTGCGGAGCAATTTCAGGCAATAGTAGAGGGATTGGCAAACGTTGAAAACTATTCACTAAGGGTAGCATACGCGCAAGAACTTTTAGGCGAAAAAGGACAATATTTAGCAAGTGTATTAGATAACGGTTTAGAGGGGTTAGAAGAATATAAAGAAAAAGCCGAAAATTATGCAAGACTAACGGAAGAACAAACGGAAGCGTTAGTTGAACTTAGAGATGTATACGACGAACTAAAAACGGAATTTATCGTAGTAATGGCAGATTTAGCAATCGCATTAGCACCGACAATAGAAACAATTTTAGATATAGTAAAAGCACTAGTCCCTTTTATAGAACTTATAAGCAAAGGTATTAGCAGTCTAGGAAAAGTTGGCGGTGTGTTATTAGTAGTGCTAGGGGGAACGGCGATTATATTACCTAAAATACTACGCTTTCTTTCGTATATATCTACAGTATCGATAGCGGCAGCAAGTGGGGTAAATGTTTTAACAGCATCATTTAAAATGCTAACAAGTACGGTAGGTGGTTGGGTAACAATGATTATAAGTGCAATTTCTTTACTTGCTATGCTAATAGGCTTAATTAAAACGGCAAAAGAAGAAACGGAACAAGAAGACCCCTTAAAGGATTTAGTAACTGAATCTCAGGGTGTAATTGGCGGTTCAGCAAGCGATTATACAACGAGCGTTGAAGAAACCGCAACCAAATCTTCGTCCTATGAAATAACCTTAAATGCGACAATAACGGGCGAGGGCGAAACAAAAATAAGTGATGACAATGCGGTAAAAGTTGCAACGCTTACCGCCACTGAAATAAACAAGAGTTTGGGAGATTTAATAAAATGAGAAAAATTTGGTTGCAAAAGCCAAACAGTTACGAAATATGGGATTTATTGCCATCGGATAGTCATAATCGTGATAACGCAAGCCCATTTCTTAATATTAAAGGAATGGGCTATAAGCAAGATATTACACAGACACAGGTAAATACCGAATATTTTGTTAGTAAGGTTTTAAGCAAAAATCAATCTATTACAGGCACAATGTATTTTCAAGACAGTGAACATATAAAAGCGTTTCAAGAGTTTGTAGGAGATTTTAGCAATCAAATGATATTATATTATTCGCCGGATGGGGAATATGAAGCGTACGATAGAATTTCTAGCCCATATTATAAAAGGGTTATGATTTCTCAAATGGACAAAACGGAAATGGACGAGTTTGGTTGGTATCAAATACCAACAACCTTTTCTACGCAGGATGACGTATGGAATAGAGATGTTTATTATAAAGTGGAAAATTTAGGTAAAGTTGGTAGCCCCCTTATTTATCCGTATACTTACCCTTATGTGTTTGCCGGACGAAATGCGTTAGCAATAACTATTGAAAATGCAGGTAGGGAAGTGGGATGTACGGTAAAGATTAAGGCTTCGGGAACAAATGCAATAAGGGATATTGAATGGTTTATTGATAGAGATTATATTGATTATTACGGAAATAAACACGAACACGTAGATGTGCAAAGGTCGAAATGGAATTTAACTCTACCGGCAGGGTGTGAACTTGTAGTAGACAGTAACCCTATAACACAGGAAGCAAAAGCAATTTATACAGACAATACAAGTCAAAGCGTTGTAGACTTACAAGAGCCTAGTTGGGAATATATAAATTTTGTAACAGTAGTACACGGTACAAATAGAATTGTGTTTTATATCTCGGATGGCGCAGATATAACATTTACATATAGAGAGCAAAAGGAAATTATC
Source organism: uncultured Staphylococcaceae bacterium (assembly GCA_964453965.1). Classification (GTDB taxonomy): domain Bacteria; phylum Bacillota_I; class Bacilli_A; order ML615J-28; family CAG-313; genus CAYVQA01. The sequence continues at coordinate 1,920 of CAYVQA010000006.1, read as the reverse complement.
TAATGCAATTCAAAATTTATGATAGACAAACACTTGCTTATAAAGATAGTGGATATGTCGCAAGTTATACAATAGATGATGATTATATTGTAAATAATAATAGTACAATCAAAATTATTAAAGGGCTTAAAGATAATGTCGTAGTAGGCGATGTAATCGCTTTAATCAAAACAAGTGGCGCATATCATAAAGGAATTATAACTACTTTTGATAATGCTAATTTCAGTATATCATATAAATCCGATAAAGAATTGTTTAACGATAATATGCTAAATCCGTGTGCAGGATTTTATGCGGATTCAAGCAATGACGGAATAGAAGTTGCAAGAAAATTTGGAATAACAGATGTCGCAGATTTAATAGACGCGTATTTTGGTAAATCAACAGATTGGTTGCGACAATTACCTATAAAAATGGAAACAATAGGCAATATAACGGATATAAAAGTAGTTGCTACGGGTGTATCGCTTGCAAGCGTTGACAAAACGATATTATCCAAAATAATACCGTCTGATAGCGACGAAATAATTACACTTACCTATAATGGTTCAAATTGGGGAACTAGCACAGATATATTACAAGATTATGGTATAACGTTAGGGGAAATACCAACAAACGGGAATACCATAGTTATTAGTCGTGAACCTGCGATGTTATGGACGTGGCAAGATGAAACAATCAATATTGCAGATTGGTTAGTAGAGTTATTTGGGTTATATAATTTATCATTATCGTGGACTATAAATTTTGATATTGCCAACGAAATATTTAATGAAATTTATAAAGTTGAAAACGAAAATGGGGAAAAAATTGAGAAAATAACAACCGACAAAGACGGTAATATAATAATTAAAAACGAGCGAAATCCTTATTACATTATAACATTGACAGCAATTACTAGCAATAACAAACTAATCAAAGACAATGTAGTAATGCAAACAATTACATATACAGAAAGAAAAACGCCCGAAGCGACAGTATGCGCTGTATTAGATGATGCCACCAAAGAAATATATAAAATGTCATCTTCAAAGAATTTAATAAACCCGTATCAAGCAACAAAAAATAAATTTTTAGATGTAGACGAAGATTATGCTTACGAAAAAACAGAAGACGATACTACTAGCAATATTAGTGGTTATATACCCGTAAAATCGGGAAACGGCGTTAAGTATACTATTAGTTCTAGTTCAGAAGATTCCAAAATAAGAAATATTGTATTTTATGACAAAGATAAAAAATTAGTGTATTGGAAACTTAATAATGGTAAAAAAGTTTTTAAATTTCAATATGTGTTTACTTCGTTTAATTCCAACGTTGGGAGATATTCTTCTACAATAGAGTTTACCGATGATGTACCTAAATATTGTAAAATATGTTATTATAATAAAGCAGAAGAAGTGCAGTTTGAAAAAGGCGATACGCCAACAAAATATGACGGATATGATATATCGGCTATTTATTATTTATGTGAAAAAGGCGGAGATTATTATGTAAGTCTTAATGCAAATGAACAAGACAAAGATGGTTTATCATTAAGAGTAATGCCGTCTAAATTTACTACGGTAACTTATGATTCAAGTGATGAAGATAACAAAATAACACCGCAAGAAGCGGCAGAAAACACCTTAATCCCATCAAAATTTAATCAAGCAATAGAAATACAAATTGGCTCAAATAGTAAAATGTTTGAGTTTGAATCTTCTTTTTTGGGAGATTTATATAAAATAGTAAATGAACACGGTACTATTGACAGTGTTTATACAGGACGAAAAGAAGAAAGCAATAATAAATATATAACATTATATTTTGGATTAGGTAGACAAAATTATACGGACTTAATACAAATGACTATGCGTAAAAATAAATATAAATCGGTTTATAATAAAAAGTAGAAAAATATGGAATATCAAGGAATAA
>CAYVQA010000005.1:0-38949 GCA_964453965.1 uncultured Staphylococcaceae bacterium | reverse complement strand
AGTATAAAATACAAAAAATAGGAGAAGGGTTATGAAATTTAAAATTGGTAACATTGAACCACGAAATAATATAGTGCTTGCGCCGATGGCAGGAATCTCCAATGAAGCATTTCGAACGATTTGCAAAGAGATGGGGGCAGGATTAATATATGCGGAAATGGTAAGCGATAAAGGAATTGCCTATGACAATGAAAAAAGCAAACGAATGGCTCAAGTAAAAGAAAATGAACATCCAATAGCGATGCAAATATTTGGAAGTGATTATAAATCAATTACCTCCTCCGCATTATTAATGAAACAAATATCAAATTTTGATATATTAGATGTTAATATGGGCTGTCCTGTAAATAAAGTTATCAAAAATGGATCTGGTTCAGCTTTATTAAAGGAACCAAATAAAATATATGATATTGTCAAAAGTTTAAAAGAAAATTTAGATATTCCAGTTACAATTAAAATTAGAGCAGGATTTGATCATAATAACATTAATTGTGACTATGTTAGTAAACTTGCAACGAGTGCTGGTGTTGACGCCATAACCATTCATGGTAGAACTAGATCTGACATGTACAATGGTACAGCTAATTTGGAATATATCAAAATGGTAAAAGAAAATGCTGGTTGTCCTGTAATTGGTAATGGTGATATAAAAGATATCACATCAGCTATAAATATGCTTGAAAAAACAAATGTCGATGCCATAATGATTGGCCGCGCATCAATGGGAAATCCATGGATTTTTAGAGAACTATCAACATATTTCGAAAAAGGAATAATTTTACCACCAGTCACAAAAGAAGAAGTGTTAAATATGATTTTAGAGCATACCAAAAGATTAATTTCATTAAAAGGAGAACATATTGCTTTAATTGAAATGAGAGGTCATGCGGCGTGGTATTTAAAACAAATAAAAGGGACTAAAGAAGCACGAATTGCGTCATCAAAAGTATCAACATATAAAGAATTAGAACAAATCGTAAATAATTTAAGAGGATAAATTAATGAAAATACAAATTAGAAAAAGTGTTTTTGAAACAAATAGTTCTTCAACTCATAGCTTAATAATCACAAATCAAGAAAATAAACAACCAGACATTGAACAAGCAATCAAAAATGAAGAACCATATTGGGTAGATTATTTATATTTTAATGAACATCTTACTACAAAAGATGAGAAGGTTTTAATGCTTGGTGGTTTATTTGATTTTGAAATATATAGGAATCATAATTTAAAAGAAGAATATAAAGTTTTTTTAAAAATATTAAAAGATAATAACGAAAAAGAATTATTAGCAAAACTAGAAGAAAATCGAAAAAACTACTTAACAAAAAACGAAGAACCATATTGCACTAATTGTTTTTATAATGGATGCTTAATTGACTGTAACTGTCAATTTTATCAAAAATTTCATGAATATTTTTATCAAAAAAATGACAATGAAAATGAAGATTTATATCAAAAACTATTTAAATTTATTTATCAAGATGGGATAATTATTCCATATGAAACCGCAATGTAAATTAATAAGAAGATATCAAAATGGCAATTATACTGTCTTTTTATATGCGGATGGAACAAAAATAAGATATTCAAATGACGATGAATTTAAACCATCATTTCCAGAAAGCATTGATTTAAAAATCACCAACCAATGTGATTTATTATGCCCAATGTGCCATGAAAAATCAACAATAGATGGTCTTCATAGTTCTTTCAATCAACAATTTTTAAATACATTAAAAAAAGGTACAGAACTAGCAATTGGTGGTGGAAATCCTTTATCACATCCAAATTTAATTCCCTTTTTAAAAAGAATGAAAGAACAAGGTATTATTGCAAATTTAACACTCAATCAATATCATTTAATAAAAAATATCGAATTAGTAAAAGAATTAATCAATAATAAATTAATTTATGGATTAGGAATTTCAATCACAAATATTTTATACATAAACGAAATAATTTCTTTTGCAAATATATATCAAAATACTGTAATTCATATTATTGCAGGAGTAACACCCTATACTATTATTGAATCATTATTTAATAAAAACATTAAGCTATTAATTTTAGGGTATAAGAAAATAGGAAGAGGTAAAGCTTATTATTCTGAAGATATCGACAAAAATATTAAAATCTTAGAGAAAAATATTATAGATATAAAAACAAATTTTAAATTAATTGCTTTTGATAATTTAGCAATCAAACAATTAAATTTACAAGAAAAAATTAAAGATTTTGATACATTATATATGGGGGATGATGGTGAATTTACAATGTATATTGATTTAGTAAAAAATGAATATGCTGCATCGTCAACTAGCAATAAAAGATATATACTTGAAGATGATATCGAAAAAATGTTTACAAATTTAAAAATAAAAAACGCAATTTGAAAAAATCAAATTGTGTTTTTTTTACTTACTTAGAAGTTTCATATAACTAATAAATGCATTATTAGTCTTTTTTGAAGAAGTATTTTCGTAAATATTTGGAGTTGTTTTTCCTATAATCATAACATATCGATCAGTAGTTTCAAATATAATCTTATCTTTAAATAAATTAATTTCCTTTTCTTCATCGTAAACAACAATACCATAACATAAATCATTAAAAATTATTTTTTCATAACTATTATAATCTAAATTATATTCATCAAAATATTTTTTATCAATTGGCGAAAAAGACATATATGCAGATTCATTTTTTAAATACTTTTCTGAGATAATTAAGATATCTGAATAAATACCAATTGTTTGAAGAGATTCATCATAATAATTATTATTAGGAGAACGTAAAACAACATTAACTTTTTTAACATTATCAATTTCGTTAATTCGACTAGAAAAAAATGTTTCATCGACATAACTAGAACTAATAAATAATTCAATTTTTTGATAACTTGGAATTTTATAAAAAATACTACCCAAGATACTACCACTAACAATTGAACATATTAAAATCATAATTAAAACAAGACTATTATTCTTTAAAAATTGTTTATTCATAGCTAGCCTCATATTCATATAAAATATTATCTTTAATTAAAACTTTAACTTCTTTATCAATAATATTTGATATATCAATACCATATAAAACATAAATAACTCGTTCTGTTTCCCCTTTTAATAAATATTGAGTATATAATAAACCGGCAATTGTTATTTTGTATGTATCAAAATTAACAATAACACCTTTAAGTAATTCCCCTTTTTTATTAGAATTTATAACATTAATTATATTTTTAAGATATATAAACCATTTAAATAAAATATATATACTTGATAAAAAAATAAAAGAAATTAATGAAAAAATAGTAATAAAGAAACTTTTAGAAAAATGTTTATGAAATAAACATAAGAAAATAATACTAAAAAAATAAATAATTAACATCGAAACAATGATAGTAATGGCGACTATCTTTTTTTTATGTAATTTTAAAAATAAATTATTATCAAAAATATTAATCATATAACAATTAATAATTTTTTGAAAAATTATTATAATAAAATCCTTTCATATCAGTAATTACTTCATCAATTGTTCCATTTTGAACAATTGAACCATTATGAAGAATTAATAGATTAGTACCAATATTTTTTACTTCATCAAGCTTATGAGTTACATAAACAAATGTTATCGCAAATTTTTCTTTAATTTCTTTAAATAATTTAACCATTTCATTTTTTAATTTTTCATCTAAATTTGACAAAGGTTCATCAAGAAGAATTAAATTAGGCTTTTTAATTAAAGCTCTAGCGATTGCGACTCTTTGACGCTGACCAATTGAAAGTTGCTTTGGTTTACGTGATTGATATAGATTCATATCTAAAAGATTTAACATTTCATTAACGCGAATTCTAATTTCTTCTGCAGGAACTTTTGCGATTTTTAAGGGATAAGCAATATTATCAAAAACTGTTAAATGAGGATAAAGTGCAAATTCTTGTGAAATATAACTTAAATGACGCGAAGCTGCGTCAAGATTAGTAACATCATCATTATCAAAATAAATAAATCCATCATTCGGTTTATATATTCCAGCAATTAATTTAAGTAAAGTTGTTTTTCCACTGCCTGATTCACCAATAATTATTGTAAAAGAATTATTTTCAATCGTCGTATTAAGATTACATATTGGTGAAATTCCAATTTTTTTCTTTTTATCAATATAGTAATAAGTTAGATTATCAATTTTGATCTTCGGCATAATTATTTAAACCTTTCCGATATATTTCTTTAAAATGATTATAATTGATAAATAAATCAAATATATAATCTGTAACTAAAGTATTAATGACGATAAGAAATGGAATTATGATAATAAAATCAAGAATTATTAATATTAATAATAAAATACCATTATTAACAAAAAGGACTATAAAAGGTATTAAATTAATAATTCCAAGAGGAATGATAATATAAAACATTCTAACTGTCATAATAATTGCATTTTTAATTCGGTGGATAGCCTTAAGGTTATAAATAATTGTTTGATGTAATAGTAGTGGCATAAAAACAAATAAAATAATCAAAGAAATAAATGATAAGCATACTGCTATTAAACATCCAACAGATTGTGTTGTAAAATATGTTCTTAAAGTATTACTAAATAAATAATAAAGAACACATAAAATAAGACTAACAACAAAAAAGAATAATCCATTATTTTTAATTCCCTTTTTAAAATCACTCCAAAATAGTACCCCTTCTTGATACACAAGTTTTCTAATAATATTAAAAATACCACTAAGCATTACAAATGCAAAAGGAATAAAAATAATAAATAGTAAGTTACGTGCATTAATTAAACCATTGCTATTAATGAGTGCTTCACTACTTGAAATTAATTCTTCTTTTAAAGATAAATTGATTTCATAGATTTTAATATTACTAAGTAAAAGAGTAATAATCGCTGGTAAAAAAAAGATAAAAGTTAATATACCAATCTTAATTATTGTTGAAAACTGATTATGAATGATATCAAAAAAGCTTTCAAAACGATTATTTGGAAGTGAAGAATTATTTTTTGCCATATAATCACCTCAATTAATGCTAGCACAATTGAAAATAAATGTCAAATAATATGATAAACTTAAAAAATAATGTAAAACGTTTGCAAAATAAAAATAAATAGCATATAATGAAGCTAGTAAAACGCTTTACTAGAAGAAAGTAGGTATGAATATGAAGAAAATTTATGTATCAGGCAGCATCAATATGGACCTTGTTATTAAGACAAATACATTCCCAAAAGAAGGTATGACCGTAATGGGAAAAGACTTTATGACAAATCCGGGTGGAAAAGGTGCTAATCAAGCAGTTGCAATCGCAAAATCAAAGGGAATTGTGAAAATGATTGGTGCAGTAGGCACTTCGTTTGGAAAAGAACTTTTAGATACTTTAAAACAATATGGTGTAAACACTGATAATGTGAAAGAATTTTCCTCTGTATCATCAGGTATTGCAGTAATTGTAATTAGTGATAATGACAATCGGATTATTTTAGATTCAGGTGCAAATGGATTAGTCACAATAAATCAAATAGATGAAGCATTACAAGATGCAACTATTGGCGATTACTTTTTAACACAATTAGAAATACCCGTTAATGTTGTAGAACAATCAATTAAATTTGCCAAAGAAAAAGGTTTAGTTACAATATTAAATCCAGCACCAGCACAAAAAGTCAATGAAGAAGTATTTAAACATTTAGATTATTTCATTCCCAATCAATCAGAATGCGAATTTTATACAGGCATTTATCCTAAAACAATAGAAGAGGCTACCCAAGCTGCAAAAGTTCTTCTAGATAAAGGTGTAAAAAATATTATTATAACATTAGGAACTTTAGGCGCAATTTTTGTAAATAATGATACAAGCGAATATGTAAAAGCATATACCGTAAAAGCAATTGATACAACAGCAGCCGGAGATACTTTTGTTGGTTACACAGTATCGTCTTTAGCAAAAGGTGCCCAAATAAAAGAAGCTATTCGCTTAGCAAATTTAGCCTCAAGCATAACTGTCCAAAAAGAAGGTGCCCAACAAGCTATTCCAACACTCGAGGAGATTATAGAACATGAAAAAAAAGATTACAATTAAAGATGTTTCCCAAGAATTGGGATTATCACCAACAACTATTTCATTAGTTTTAAATGGCAAAGGTATTTCTGTACCAGATGCGACAAGGGAAAGAATTATCGAATGCGCAAAAAGATTAAACTATCATCCAGATTCAATAGCTCAAAGTTTAGCGACAAAAACTACACATACAATCGGCATTATTATTCCAGATATCACAAACAACTTTTTTACAGAATATGTACATAATATCCAATTAAAATTAAATTCAATTGGCTATGATATCTTTTTATGCAATTCAGAAGAAAAAATGGAAGAAGATTTAAAATACATTAGTCTTTTAAAAAATCGCAGAGTTGATGGTTTAATGATTGCAATGTCAGCAGAATCATTACAACCAGATAATTTGAAAAAAACGAAAGAAATTTTAGCAAAATTAGATATTCCCTACATTATGATAGACCGATATTTTGATAATAATTCACCATATGTAGGAATAGATAATGAAACAAGCGGATATAACATCGCGAAATATTTAATTTCAAAAGGACATAAAAAAATTGGTGTAATCACAGGCCCAATGTGTTTAAGTAGTAGTATTAATCGTTTAAAAGGTTTTACAAATTGTCTAAAAGAAAATAATATCGAAATTGATGAAAATAATATTAAATACATGCGTTATGATATGGAATCTGGTTACCAAGGTGCAAAAGAATTACTTAAAAATGATATCACAGCCATTTTTGCATTTAATGATTTACAAGCTTATGGCGTAATATCATATGCAAAAGAAATAGGTTTAAAAATTCCAGATGATTTAAGTTTGGCGGGTTTTGACGATTTATTATATTCACAAATTTTAGATACAAAACTTACAACTGTTAAACAACCTATCGAAAAAATTGCGGAAGAAGCATGCGATATGATGGTAAGATTAATTAATCAAAAAGAAGGAAAAACGCAAATCAGACTATCCACGGATTTAATCATTCGTAGTAGTGTTAAGGAAGTGGCATAATGGCTTCAAGAACAAAAGAAATAACTGTTTATCGTTTAGATGGAACATCGTTTAAAACAACAATTGAAAAGAAAAAAAATAAAATAACCAAAAACGATTTAATTTTAATCGCTATGGCATCGTTAAGTTTAGTCTTTCTTGCGGTATTTGCATATGCGCCGTTATATGGTTTAGTTTTAGCATTTAAAAAGGATACTTATATCAATATTATTGATAATATCAATTATGCAGATTGGGTCGGATTTGATAATTTTAAAGCTTTTCTAACTGATCCAGAATTTAAAAATATTATGTTTAATACTTTAGGTTTAAACATTCTCCAATTATTAATTAACTTTCCAGCACCAATTATATTTGCCATATTAATGAGTGAATTAATAAGTGATAAGTTTAAAAAATTTGTTCAATCAGTAACATTTTTCCCACATTTTATATCTTGGGTAATATTTGGTGGTATCTTTATTAATTTGCTTGATTATAATACGGGTATTTTCAATACATTATTTTTAAAAATTGGTTTGATAAAAGAACCTGTAGATATTTTAGGTGATCCAAAATACTTCTGGGCAATTATTATTATTACTTCCATCTTAAAAGGTCTAGGCTGGGGAAGTGTAATATATGTTGCGGCGATATCAGGAATTCCTAAAGAATTATATGAAGCAGCTGCAATAGATGGCGCAAATCGTTGGCATAAAATTAGATATATTACAGTTCCATATATTGCACCAACAATTACATTATTCTTTATCCTATCAATTTCTGGTCTTTTAAATAATGGAATTGATCACTTATGGGTTTTCCAAAATACAAACAATCTGTCCAGAAGTGAAGTGCTCGATACATTTATTTATAAATATGGGATTCCTAAATGGCAATATGGTTATGCGACAGCAGTTGGCTTACTAAAAAGTATTGTATCATTTATTCTTTTAATATTAGGTAATGCTATTTGCAAAAAAGCAACCGGAAAGGGGATCTACTAATGACTATTTTTTATACAGAAGAACACCCAGTTTTAAAAAGAATTTTAAAAATACTATTATGGATTGCGACAATTTTAACATTATTTGAAATAATATTAATCTATTTAAATATTATTGAAATTGATGGACAAACGCCAAGTATGCTAAAAACGTTAAAAATTCTTTTAATTATATTTAGTATACTAGCTCCTTTTGCATTAGGATTTATTATCTTTTATATTATTAAATATAACATCGATAAAAAAGAATTATATAAACATCGAAATAAACATAAAACAAAAATATATTTATTTGATGTATTAAATTTCATCTTTTTAGGATTGTTTTGTTTATGTTGTATTTATCCAATAATCTATGTCCTTGCTGGTTCATTTTCTCAAGGAGCTGATTATGAAAAAGGTGGCGTATATTTTATTCCGCGTATATTTACATTTCAAAACTATCAAGTAGTATTAGAAAAACCAGATTTGTGGTCAAGCTATGGAATAACAATTGCTAGAACAGTTATTGGAACACTTACAGCCTTGATTTTTACTTCGATTATTGCTTATGCAATGAGTAGAGAATTAAAAGGAAAAAAACTATTCTATTGGTTAAATATTTTTACAATGTTTTTTGGTGGTGGATTAGTACCTTATTTCTTAATTATAAAATCAATTGGTTTATACGATAATTTCTTAGTATATATTATTCCTTCTTTATATTCAGTTTATAATATGATTGTTATTCAATCGTTCTTTAAACAAATATCAAATGAAATTCATGAAGCTGCAATTGTTGATGGTGCGAATGAATTTAGAATTTGGTGGCAAATATATATGCCATTATCTGCACCTGTGCTTGCAACTGTAGCGTTATGGCTTGCAGTTGGACACTGGAATTCATATTTTGATACAATGATTTATACAAGTTCGAAAGAACTTCATACATTACAATATTTCTTATTAGAAGCAATTCAAACCTCAACCTTGACAGAAGGATTACCTTCAAGTATGATGGAAAAAATGACTTCAAAAACAATATCTTTAGCCGCAATTATTATCTCCGTAATACCAGTTTTAATGTTTTTCCCATTCGTAAGAAAAAACTTTCAATCGGGTATAATGATTGGTTCATTAAAAGGTTAAAAAACAAATAAATTTTTAGAAAGGAAAATAAAATGAAAAATTCAAAAAGATTTATTTTAACATTACTTTTCTTAGTTGCATCTCTTACACTTGCAAGTTGTAAAAAAGACAAAAAGCCATATGAAGTAGGCGATGATGGAATGGCTAAATTAACCTATCCAGATTTACCTCATACTGGTAATGAAAAAAACAGTTGGGAATACATCAAAGATGAAGATATCACAATTAAATGGTATATTGATACATCAACTTGGAATGCACCAAGTGGCGTGGACGCAATAAGCGCAAAAATTAAAGAAAAAACAGGTATATCGGTTGAATTTGATACACCAGTACAAGATGATGGACAAAAATTAGCGACAATGATTGCTGGTGGTGACTTACCAGATGTAGTAACACTTCCAACATCACAATCAAAACAACTTGCATCGCTTGCTCAACAAGGCTATGTTTATGATATTAATACATTAGCAGATTACTGGGCTCCATCACTTTACAATAATGTTCCAAGTGATGTTTTAAATTGGTGGGCATATGGAAATGGCAAAACATATGGAATACCTAACCACTATTATAGTTATGATGATGTTCCAGAAGGACAACTTCAACCAAATGGTGGAATGATGGTAAGAAAAGATATCTTTGATGGTTTTCAAAAATATGTTGAAGAAAACTTAAAAGGTTCAGATGGAATGGTAACATATAAATCTAGAACAACTAACCAAGATAAAAAAGTTGAATGGAAAGGATATATTACAACACCAGAAGGATTTAAAGAAGCATGTACATGGGCTTTAGAAAACTATGGTGGAACAGGCAAAGGACAAATAATTTCTGGCTTACAACTTTCACAATTTAGATCTGATGGATGTACATCACTTAAATGGTTATCACAAATGTTTGCGATTCCTTATGAAGATGAAAAGGGAAATTATTCATATGAATTTACAAATAAAGAATATGCGGAAATGCTTTATTATTTAAGCGAATTATATAATACAAAAGTTGGAAATTATCGAATAATAACAGATTCAAACTTCACAGGAAAATATGATAACTTTGGTGGTGAAATTGCAAAAGGAAGTGTCTTTGCGACATTAGTTACACCACAAGATTATCAATATCATTTCACAACTGCAAAAGATTCAGGATATGAATATATTACAATGTATATTACAAATGAAGATGGTGATGCACCAATTTTAGCAGATATTAGAGGTTATGGATATTTATTCAATATGATAACAACTAATTGTAAACGTCCAGATTTAGTAATAAAATTATTTGACTATCTATCAAGTGATGAAGGACAACGCTTAGTTACATTAGGTGAAGAAGGCGTAACTTGGAATTTTAAAGATGAAACAAAAAAAGAAATTATTTATACAGAAAAATATTTAGCCGAAAAAGCTAATGGAACTTATACAAAATATGGCCTAATGTATTGGGACGTTTTACTTAACTATCAATATTACGATAATGTACAACCAAAAACAAATCATGGAAAAACAGAAAATGACTTATACAGAACAAATTTAAAACGTCCACTTACAATCTATGCATATGACTGTAATGCCGGTAGTTTTGTAGTTGACGCAACTGATTCAAGATTTACAGAATATAACAATAATTTAACAAGAATCAACGAATTGATTGGTCGACAATTACCAAAAATCATCAAATCAACAAACAGACAAAATGCAGAAAAAGTATATAATGACTTAGTAAAACTAATGAATGAACGTGGATTAGAATTAGTAATTCAAATGAATTCAGAAGCTTATATAAAAACTAAAGCAAAATTAAAAGTAGAATATGGATGGCCAGCAAATCAACCAGGTTACGTAAACAATGTAGATCGCAACAATCCAAATGGTGATTTAAGCTTATATCGAGGATACTAATGGAAAAGAAAATTTGTCTATTAGATACAGATATCGGCGATGATATTGATGATGCTTTTGCGTTAGCATTATTACTAGAAAATGAACAAATTGATTTAAAAGCAGTCACAACAGTTTACAAAAATACTAAACTAAGAGCTTTTCAAGCAAAACAATTAATCAACGCTTATCAAAAAAATATTGATGTTTTTTATGGCGAAGGAATGCCATTATCACGAAAAATTATTCCATTTAAAACAGAATATGTAAATGAAACCGGCGATTTATTAAATAATATGCCTTGCCAATATGATAATTCAATGCAGGGAATAATTAATCCAAATGGCGTAGATAAAATAATCGAACTAGCAAAAAAATATCAAAATGAATTAATAATCATTGCGATTGGGCCACTAACAAATATTGCGGCTGCGATTCAAAAAGAACCAAAAATAAAAAATTACATAAAAGCAATTTATCAAATGGGCGGATGGTTTACTAACAGCGTACCAGAATGGAATATCTTATGTGATCCCGTTGCAGCAGACATTGTATATGCTTCAGGTATTAAAACCTACTCATGTGGTTTAGATGTAACATTACAATGTACACTTGATGGAAAACTTTTAGAAGAATTAAACAAAAGCGAAAAAGAAACAATCAAATTACTTAATACATATTTTAAGCGTTGGGAAAACTATTTTCATTTTGAAAAAAGTGTTATGCATGACCCTTTAGCAGCAACTTGCTTAACCGATGATATATGCGAATTTAGTGAAAAATATGTAAAAGTAAATTTAGAAAATGGTGCCATTATTACAAGTGACACCAAAAAAGAAGGGTACAATTTAATCAATGTTGCTAAAACAGTTAACAAAGATAAATTTAATGCCCTTGTTATGAAAAGACTCTTTAATTAAAAAAACAATTTATAAAAAGGAGGAGAACTTATGAATGTTTTTAAACTAAAAAGAGCGAGAAATGTAATGGTAAAAGTTCTTATGCTTTTACTTGTAGCAGTTACAACTATAAGCATTATTAAAGTTAGTGCAGAAACTGTTACTTATCCGTTTAGAACAGGCGATGATGCCTTTAAAAATGCCCCTACATGGTATGGTGATACAGAACAAGCACCTCAAGTAGATGGCTATTATGAATTCTTACAACCAAATTTTAATGCAGTTGATTTAAGCGATACAACCAAAAATTATGCAATCGCAATGCAAATTAAAGTTGCAACAGGTGATCCAGGATTTACTTTTGGTATAATGGGAAATGGTGACAGATATGGAACATATGTTGACGGCAAAACTTTATATAAAGTATCAACAACAGGTGAAGTTACATCAATTAATGTTTTAAATTTTGCGATTAATTTAGGTGCTGGTTTTGAAGGAATGTTAGTTGTGCCAATCTCTGAAATGACATGGGTTGGATGGGCAAGTGCTAATAAATCACTTTCAAAAGTAAGTGGTGCATTTATTGAAACGAATGCATTTTACAATTGGAATTTTAGTTTAGTAATTGGCGAAATCGGAATTTATGAAGGCGATTTTCAAAATGGTGGAACTTTCACAAAAGTTATGGATTTAACAAATGGTGAATTAAAAACTTCATATTTTAATGCAAGAAGTGCAGAAAACCCACTTGTATTTGCAAGCGATACAAAAGATCAAAACGAAGATAAAGTGATTACATATCCATTTAAGACTGGTGAATTTGCTTTTAAAAATGCTGTTTTATGGAATGGTATTAATAAAACAGATGTTAATAATTGGCAAACATTAAAAGTGAACTTTACAGAAACAGATTTTTCTAATGCAACATATGTAGCTGTACAATATAATGCAAAATCAGGAACTCCTGGTATAACTTATGGACTTGAACATTCAAGCGCAAGATATAGTATTGCAGGTGTAGCAGATGGACAAACAATTTATATGGTTAAAGAAGATGGAACAGTTAAAATTGGCTCAAAAACATTATATTCAGCTTCTAATATTTCATCATCAGGTATGTTATTAATTCCAATGAGTGCAATGGGATGGCAATTTGGAAATGCAGAAGATAAAGATTTAACAAAAATTTCAAGTTTCTTAATGACTACAAATTCTTTATATAATTATGCATATGAAATTATTGTTGGTGAAGTTGGTTATTATACAGGTACTTTAGGAACTGACGACTTTACATTCCACAAATTAATTGATTTAACAAGAGGCGATATGATAAATCAATTTGAATGTTTATCTGATAACGCAGAATTTGCTGGTAGAATAAGTGTTAATAAAATTGACCAAAGAGTTTATGGTGATACAACAATCGATGTATTTGGTACTAATAAACAAGGTAGTGATTATGTAATTTGGGATGGCGGATCATATGGTGAAGTTACAATGGGTAAAGATACATATGGTGATGACGCAATCGTTATGAAATGTACTGGACCAAATCCATCTGGTGATGCATATACCGCTATTACATTAGCAGATGGTATATCATATGATTGGTCTGGTAAAAAAGGTGTTACACTATGGGCAAGAAATGATTCTGATACTGAAATATCATTCAATATTCAACTTGACTGTTTAGTTGACGTTGATGGTGATGGAACAAGAGATCGTGGAAGATTCAATGTTCACCAAGGATATCAATTCTGGTTATATGATGTAAATAAAGGTACACAAACAATTTATATGACAAGACCTGAAGTTACAATTCCAGTTGGATTTGAAGGTTGGGTTAGAATTCCGTTTGACGCATTTAAACAAGCAGATTGGTCACTTACTGCATCTAATCACAAAGTAATTCCAAGTAATTACTTTATGGCAGAAGGTTCAGTAGTAGGATATCTTGCAGTAACTATTTACTCTGGATTATATACTAATAAAACATTTGCAATTAATAAACTTGGAACTTATAGTACAACTCCAAGACTTGCAACAGATTTAATTAAAGATCAAACAAAAACAATAAAAGCTTTAATGGGATTAGAATAGGAGGACAACAAAATGAAAAATATTAAAAATTGTTTAACTATTTGCTTAACTTTACTATGCATGTTAGTTTTAACTTCATGTATTAAAGATAATAATAAAAAATTAGATACACCAGTTGTTACAATTAGCGAAACTGGTTTAGCAAGTTGGCAAGAAATTGCAAACGCAAAAGGATATCGCTACGTAATTGATAATGGCGAAGAACAACTTACAACTTTAACAAGTGTACAACTTGAAGCAAACCAATCAATCAAAGTAAAAGCAATTGGCGATAGTAATTATTTAGATAGTAAATATTCTAGCGAAGTTAAATACGTAGTTGAAGATACAAAAGTTTATGGACTTCCAACTAACAAAACTGGCTTCTATATGAAAAATGCTGACCTAATTGAAGATGGAAATACACGTTACTTAACATATGTTACAAATAAAACACAAGGTGAAGAAGATAACGTTATCGCTGTTAGAAAAGCTACAAAATACGAAAAAGGTTGGTCTTATGATGATGAAAAAGTTGTTTTAACATCAACTGAAGGTGCATGGGATGAATATATCACATCTGCATCAATCGTTAAAGGAACATTTAAATATCAAGAAAAAGAATATGCATATTTAATGGCTTATGCTGCAACATCAGATTCAAGTGAAAAATGCATGCAAATTGGGTTTGCAGTATCAACTTCACCTGTTGAAGAATTTGTAAAAGTAGGAACAACTCCAGTAATTGCTTATAATGCAGATGTTTATGGTAAATTTGATGGATGTTTAAGCCCAAGTATTATTAATTATGACAAAGTATCAGGAATTAGAGTTTTCTATACTTACGCGGATGCATACGGACATTTTGCAAGATTCTATGATGTAGATTGTGCTGTATTAGATAATATTACATCAGTAGATGCAAGTTATACAAACCATATTACAAATACAGGAAATCTTACTGGTGGTGAAGATGTATTAATGTTCCCTAATGCCGATTTTGCATATGACAAAACAAATGAACGCTTTGTATGTATAAAAGATGTATCTCCAGCCGCAACAGCTGCACCAAAAGTTGCATCTTCAATTGAACTTGCATACATCGCTGAAGAAGAATTATACACAACTGATATTAAAGATGGTTTTGTATCAATGGGTTTATATGATGGTCTTGATTTAGGAAATAATTATGAAAGAGTATATAACGCATCAGTTGTAAGTGATGCTTATGGATACATTTTAGAAAAAGTAGAAATAGTTTATACTGTTTCTGAACTTCAAGCTGACAATCCAGATTATCTATATACACAACATTTAATGGTATTAGTAGTTGAATAAAAATTAAATACTAACAATTAAAAATAGATAGTGATGACGCAATATAACGCAAATCACTATCTATTTAAAAAATAGGAGGAAAAATGAAAAAACTTTTTCTAATAATATTAACCATTTTAACAACAATCATTATGGTGAGTTGTACTGATACATCAACTGATACTTGTACTATTGCAATTATAAATGGAACATTTAAAGGTGAAAATATATCAACAAAAGAAGTAAACTATAAAGATATAATTGTAATTGTTCCAAATGAATCAACAGAAGAATTCGTTGGCTGGTATCAAGATGATAAACTACTTAGTGATAAGAAAGAATATACTTTACAAGTAGAAAAAAGTATGACCATCACCGCAAAATTTGGCAACTCTACAAAACTTCAAAATGGTTATTATATTTTAACTAATAAAACTGAAAAAGGCTTAGATATTACTAGCAACTATATATTTAACGCCTTATTAATTGAAAATGGCAATGTTAGTTGGTATGAAGTAGATTATACTGGTTCCAATTTGCTTACAGGCACAATTACAATAACTGACAATTCAGTAGATCTTAACATTGGAATGAAAAAATATAGTTTTACATCAAATGATAATTATACAATATTATCATTTAATAATAAAATTAACCGTATTCAAACGACAATGACATATACATATGAGAAGGATTATAACATGTCAAAAGAAACAGGTAAAGTAAATTTCACAGATGAACTTTTTGGTGATGATATTAATGAAAACTTCTATAATTATTGTCCTAGTATAATGATCGAAGATGGAAAAACAATGCATATATGGTATTGTTCAAATAAAAACACAGGAATTATTACTGATTATGTTGCTTATCGTAAAGGTGTATTAACAACTGATGGTAAATGGACATTTAGTGAAAAAGAATTTGCATTAGCACCAACAAAAGAAACATGGGACCAAGTTCATGTTTGTGATCCATCTGTTGTAAAAGGAAAATTTAACTATAATAATGAAGAATATAATTATTTAATGGCTTATCTTGGTTGTAATACATACAATTGTACAATTAATGAAGTAGGAATTGCTGTTTCAAAAACACCTAATGGTCCATTTATCAAAATAGATGAAATTAATCCAATTGCAAACTATCGAGATGTAATTGCAGAATACGATAACGCAACAGAATGGAAAAATTCATGGGGTTATGGTCAACCATCACTTGTAAGCATTGACAAAGCTGGGAAAATAATGTTATTTTATACAGCTGGAACACCAAAAAAGACATACACAATTGTAGAAGAATGGGATTTATCGAATTTAAATAATCCAATTAAACTAGCAAGTAGTGAATTATCAAATATTGGTGTAACAAATGCATCTGGTGGAATTGATTGTATCAATAATGCCGACTTTGCATATGATCCAACTACAAAAAATTTAATATGCGTAAAAGAAGATTCACCATATGCAACAAATGGAAATGTCAACTGGATTACAGGCTCAAATACATTATTATATATGGAATTAGATCAAGATGAAACTTCACCAATGCATACATTGATGGTTAATAATGCAAAATCATGGACTTCATTTGGAACAATAACAAAATCAACAACAGGCTTTGAAAGAAATCATAATATGGGACTAGTTACTGATGAATATGGTTGGGTTTTAAGCTCAACTAAAATAGGTGTTGTTTATACAATGAGTATGTTATGTACTGATTATCCAGATTGGTCACTCGGTGGTCAATGGCCAGCTCTTCATACATATCGTTTACATGGATTAGTAATGGATTTACCAAAATAGTGAGGAAATATGCGTTACAAAAAAATTATTCAAACATTTATCATTATTTTAGCAATTTTCACATTAATTGGTTGTAAAGATAAAACAAAAGATAAAGGTCAAAAACTATCAGAGACATATGTAATAGATAAAGTATATGTTGATGGTGAAATATCAACAACTTATTATAGTGCATATAGAATAGAATTCAAAGAAGACTATACATGTAATGTAACAATTTATGGTCCTGCTGGACTTGAACAACGAAAATCAACTTACTTTTTCGATGGAAATTTCATAACAGAAAAATACAAAAATAAAGAATACACATATGTATTAAGTAATAATACGTTAATATATGAAGAAAAAAAAGAAGGTTTAAAAATTGAATTTAAAATTTACACTGATGATAATTCTGATAAAGATCAAGCTGTAGATTTTGATGATATCTTATTTGGAGATTCAATTGATGAAACAAAAATTTTCAATTACTGTCCAGCCATTTTAGTCGAAGATGATGTTATGCACATATGGTATTGTACAAATAAAACATCGGGTGTTATAATGGATCATATAGGATATAGAACAGGAACTAAAACAAGTGACGGCAAATGGAAATTTTCAAGCCAACAAATTGTTTTAGAACCAACTCCTGGAACTTGGGATGGAAGACATACATGTGACCCAGCAGTAATCAAAGGTGAATTTAAAATGCAAGGTGAAACATATTACTACTTAATGAGTTACTTAGGATGTGTAACGGAAGATTACAGTAAAAATGAAACTGGTATTGCGGTTTCAAAAACACCTGCTGGACCTTGGGTAAAAGTTGATTCAATTAATCCAATTGTTCCATATACTGATCCAATATTATTTGGGTCTGAAGATAAAATTGGTACTGCTAGAAATTCTGATACATCTTGGGGAACAGGTATGCCTGCATTAATTAGTATTGATGGTAAAGGTGAAGTATTATTATTCTTCCAAACATCATCAAGAGGCACAGGAATTCAACGTTGGGATTTAAGCGATTTAGACAATCCAAAAGTAAAATATGATGTTACAAGAAACAACAATGGCATCCTAAATTCACAAGGATTAAAATGCAATGTTGGTATTACAGATTATGCCTATGATAAAAATGCAAAAAGATTCTATGTTTTTGGCGTTACAGATGAAAAAAATCCAGCTAATATAACAGAAACACTAGTTAGTTCTCATTGCGTACTTGCTTATATTGACAATGTTGAATCAACAGAAGCTTTAGCAGATATTTTAAAATCAAATAATTATACATGGAATTGTGTTGGCTATGTTGGACCAGAACAAACTGGTTGGGATAGAAACCATAATCCTGGAATTGTAAGAGACCCATATGGATATATAATGGACTCAAAAAACATTATGGTCGTAGTCGCAACAGGAAGAAGAGACTATCCAAATCAAAATATCTATACATATCGTCTACATGGTTATACCTTTAATTTAGACGAATAAATAATAAAGTATATTCTCAAAAAAGGGAATATACTTTTTTAAATAAATATTTGCAAAAATTAAACACTTGATATAAAAATATCAAATAAGGAAAAAATAATTAATAACTAAAAACTCCCTAAATCAAGGAAGTTTTTGTTATATTTAAAAATGAAAAAATTAATAATATTTATCCGTATGTTATTTATTTTACGTTATATGCTGCAACAATTACAATTTAATTATTAAATGATAAACTAATAATTTAATGAATCGGGGTCAAGTAAAAAATCAAAAAAATTCATTATAATAATACCATCGTCAGTATAATGTTTATGACCATAATCATATGTGATAATTATTTTTCTAAAATTATCATAAATGTTTTTTTCTTAATCATATATTAAATATGCTGATAGAATATATAATTGTTTATCAATTATTTAGCGTACAAAATTTATGAAAATTGAATTTTGTCTGTTTTAAGACTGACACTTTTCTTGACAAAAATCTTTTAGTCTGTTATAATATGTATAGAATATGAAATGGAGGTACTTTTATGATTATAAGACAAGCTTATCTTGACCAAATAATTCCACTTATTGATAAAAATTTAATCAAGGTACTTACAGGTGTTCGTCGTTCAGGCAAGACTGTTCTTCTTTCGCAAATCCAAGATTATCTTTTGAAGATGGGAGTTTCCAAGAATAATATCATTAATATAAGTCTTGAATCAAAGAAAAACAAAAAGTATAAAAATGACGATGTACTGTATGATTACCTGCTTTCAGCATGTGAAGCTAACGAAAAAAAAACTTATATTTTTCTTGACGAGATACAGGTTGTTAACAAGTGGGAGGAGGTTATTTCCTCGTTGCTTGTTGACGTAGACTGTGATATTTATATTACAGGTTCTAATTCAAAACTCTTATCCGGTGAGCTTGCAACGCTAATTGCTGGTCGTTATATTCAAATTCACGTTTATCCGTTTACACTATCGGAAGCAAAAGCAATACAAAAGCAGAATGGTAAATACACCTCTGATGAGGCTCTCTTTACTGACTATTTGCGATATGGTGGCTTGCCAATGCGTTTCTCGCTTGAGGAAATTTCTCTTGAGCCGTATCTTTCCGATACGTACGATGCAATTGTGATAAAGGATATTATTCAAAGAAATAACATTAAAGATATAGGACTTTTGAATATGATACTTGCTTTTTTAATGGATAATGTGGCAAATCCTTTTTCGGCGCGTTCTATCGTTGCAGCACTTAAAATAGAAGGCATTAATACCACGGTTGAAACAGTCATTTCATATATTGACTATATAAAAAAAGCAATGATTGTTTACAGTGCACAGAGGTACGATATCAAGGGAAAGAAGTTGCTTACTACTAACGAAAAATACTATACGGTAGATTTGGGACTTCGAAACTGTGTTAAATCAAGTGGAGAAATTGACTATAACAAACTTTACGAAAACATCGTTTACCTTGAACTTTTATATCGGGGATATGATGTTAAGGTTGGTAAAGCAGACGATTATGAAATAGATTTTGTTGCATATAAGGGATTAGACATTATGTACGTTCAAGTATGCTACCTTCTCGCTGCTCCTGAAACAGTAGAGCGTGAATTTGGTAATCTTGAGCGAATCAAGGATAATTATCCAAAGTACGTCATTTCTGGTGACATTCCTGATTTCTCACGTAACGGAATTAAGCATTATAACATTATCAAATTTCTTTTGAATGAGTAGTTTAAGGAAGCATAGTGTAATATTATTTAAATCAATAAAAAACACGTGATTATCTATGAAACAATAAATAAAAGTTCTTGAAAATAATAATAAAAAAATAAAAGGTAAATTTTAAACATAATTAAAAAAACATATTACTTTTATGATGAAATTGATAAGATAGTAAAAGAGATTGAAAAAATACTATATATAATTATGGTGGCAAAGATGAAAAATAAAGAAGTTATTATAAAATATGAAATAAAATATGATATTGAACCATATGGGATGGATTGGAAGTGATAGAATGAAAAAAGAAAATGAAAATTATACCAAAAAGTTTGAAACGATTAAACTTTTAGGAAATTATTTGCTAAAAAATGCATGGTGGTATGTATTATTATTAATTATAATAATATTAATTTCAAGTGTGAGTTTAATAATTCATACAAAAACATTAGAATTAATTATTAATTCAATTTCAAGTACCGATTCGAAGTTTAATTTAAAATTAATTATTATTTGGGCATTAAGTATATTTGCGGCAAATTTGTTTTCATTATGTAAAAAATATATAATTATTAATATTGATAATATAGTTGATAAGCATTTTACTCCAGTTATCATAAATAAATATAGCAAACTTGCGTATTCTGAATTTGAAAATTCTAAATCACAAAATATTCTTCAAAACATTAATCCTTATTCGTATAAAAAAATCATAGAAATATTTAGTACATTATTAAATCTTTTATATGCAATAATTACTCTTTTAGAAATAATAATAATTTTTAGTACATCTTATATATATATTGGAATTATTTCGATAATAATTATTTTTCCATTGATATGGTATAATTCATTATTATCACGTATTGAATCAAAGCAAAGATGGAATATGACAAAAGACATTAGAAAGAGATATTATTTTCAAAGTTTATTTTCTAGTGAAAATTCTTTAGAGGAAATAAAAATATTTGATTCGAAAAAATATTTTATAAATCAAAGTGATATACTTACTGAAAAAATAAACAAGGAATTAAAACAA
The DNA here is from genome assembly GCA_964453965.1 of uncultured Staphylococcaceae bacterium. Lineage (GTDB taxonomy): Bacteria > Bacillota_I > Bacilli_A > ML615J-28 > CAG-313 > CAYVQA01. Next base: position 17,506 of record CAYVQA010000005.1, on the reverse strand, counting down.
AACATATCAAAAGTAACAAAATTAAAAATTATTTGTTCAGTTATAACATGCCTTTTTGTTATGATGGTTATAATCTTAAGTATTTATGCTGTTTTAACAGAAAAAATACAGTTAGGTGCGTTTATTATTTTAATTGAATGCATTCCTTTATTTATTAATGCAGAAAATTCTTTAGTAACTAATATAACAATTATGTTAAGAAATTCTGAAGATGTAAAAATCATTTTAAAATTTTTATCATTACCAGATGTAGAAGTAAAAAACACTGAAGATACGCAAAGAAGTATTATATTTAATGATATTGCCATTGAGTTTGAAAATGTATCTTTTTCATATCCTAATTCTAATAAGATTGTTTTGAAAAATATATCTTTTCATATCAAAAAAGGTGAAATAGTTTCATTTGTTGGTGCAAATGGTTCAGGTAAATCAACAATTATTAAATTAATATGCGGATTATATAAACCAAATAAGGGAATTATTAGAATTAATGGAAAAGATGTTTCTTGTTTATCTATAGATGAAATAAAAAATGAGCTAGCAGTTTGTTTTCAAGATGGACAAAGATATCAATTATCGGTTAGAGAAAATATCGGCATTGGTAATTTAAAATATATCAATGATGATGAAAAGTTAAAAAATGTTTTAGAACTAGTTGGCGCTGAAAATATTTTTGATTTAAAAGACGGATTAGATCAAAAGCTGGGATTAATAGATGAAAATGCAGTAGATTTATCTGGCGGAGAATGGCAAAGATTAATTCTATCAAGAGCTTTGATTTCTTCATCAGAAATTATTATTTTAGATGAACCAACAAGCTCACTAGATCCAATTGCTGAGTCAGATTTATATGGAATGATATATCAATCCCTTTATAAAAACAATAAAACGGCAATATTAATATCTCACAGATTAGCATCATGTGTTTTTTCAAAACGAATTATTGTTTTAAAAGATGGTGAAATTTTTGAAAATGGTTCGCATGAAGAATTAATGGATAATAATCAATACTATTCAGAGATGTTTAAAAAACAACAAATGTGGTATAAATAGAATATAGTAAGTGTGAATAATATGAAAAAAAATATCGAAATAATCAAATTATCAACAAAAGATTTATTTAATTTTATGCCAAAAATAATAATTAGTAAAGTATTATTAGTTATTATATATTCTGTATTTTCAATTCTTAACATTAGCCTGTTAGCAAACTTGATTGATTTAGTGGGAATATTATTAACCAATTTAGCAGTAAAAAAAGAATTGATAATTATAACAACAGAGTATATTTGTTCATATATTATACTTCAAGGAATTTCAATAATTTTATATTATATAGATAATATATTAATATTACCTAAAACGGAATTATTCCATCATAAATTATCCAATCATTTAACAAAAATATCTTTAGAAGCAACGCATAATCCAGAAATTCAAAATTTGTTTTGGCGTGCTAAAGATGCAATATATCAAGATAGAATGATGTCAGTATTTATGACAACATTTAATATAATTCCAATAATTATACAATTAGTTGGAACAATAATAATATTATGCAAATATAGTATTATTCTTGTATTAATCGCTATTATAAGTATAATTCCATCGACTTTAATTTCTTTTTTAATAGGCAAAAAAGAATATAAACATTCTGTAGAACACACAAAAGAAAATCGATTTTTTCTTTATTTATGGGAAATTATGACAAAAAAAGAGTCAATCAGAGAAAACCGAATTTTTAACTTTATAGATTACATTAAAGAAATTTTTAAAAAAACACATAAGAAAATCCAAAAAGACAATAAAAAACTATTGATTAAAAAAGATATAGCTAATATAATATCAGAAGGAATAAAAATATTATGTCATATTGGTGCATTATTCTTTATTATTTCTTTGGTACATAAAAAAGAAATAAGCATTGGGATGTTTGCTGCATGTATTGGCCTTTTTACTAATATGCAAGGAGTTGCAACACAATTATTTTCATACTTTAGTCAAGTCGATAATGTTTGTAAGTATTCTAATGATTATTATTCATTTTTTGATTTACCTATTGAAGAGAATAAAATTGGACATGAAATAGAAGAGAATAAATTAATAAAATTAACAAATGTATTTTACACATATAACGGAACAAACAATTTTGCTTTAAATGATGTTTCAATGGAAATAAAAAAGGGCGAATTCATTGTAATTGTTGGCGAAAACGGATCTGGAAAAACGACTTTATCAAAAGTAATTATGGGACTATATAGTCCTTCTCAAGGAATAGTAAATATTAATAATGATATAAATAGTTTTTCCAAAGAGAACTATTACCAAAATATTTCCGTATCGCTACAAAATTTCGAAAAATATGCAATTTCGTTAATTGATAATGTAACTATAAGTGATATCAATAAACCAGTTCAAAATATTGAAAAAATATTTGAAGAAAATGATATTATTAATATAAAAAATCGTTTAGGAAGTTATGACGCAATGCTTGGAATTGAATTCGGTGATGTAGATTTATCTGGCGGTGAATGGCAAAAAGTTGCTCTTGCACGAGCAACGTATAAAGCCTCAAAAATAATAATTCTTGATGAACCAACAAGCGCAATCGATCCATTACTAGAATATGATTTGTTAAATCAATATATAAATGCAAAAAAAGATCATACGTGCATTATTATTTCACATCGAGTCGGAATATGCAAAAAAGCAGATAAAATATTTGTTATGGATAAAGGAAAAATTGTTGAACAAGGAACGCATACTGAATTAATCGTCAAAAAAGGCAAATATTTTAATTTATGGGATGCTCAAGCAAAATGGTATAATTGAGGTGAAAATGTTATATTGGACAAAATATAAAATTTAATTAAAACATAATAGTATTTGTGTAAAATTAGCAATTTAATAAAATGTTTTTTAAATTCCTTATAAAAAATGGTGTTTAAATTTTTGACTTTTAGGTTTAAAAAAATATCTTGACTCCAAACAAGTTTATATATTAAAACCATTAAAATACAAGCAAAGGAAACGATTAAATTTTCGTTTCCCTTTTATAACGATTGGTTACTTCGCAATTTAATTCTAAGATAGATAATTTCTATGTTAATTAGATGACTAAACAATATTTAAATTTTTTATACAATATCATATTGTCAAATATTTTACAAAAATGGAAAAAAATGGTAAAATAAATATAGTATGATATTATAGGTGAATATATGCATAAAAAATATTTAAATAACGATGTTTATCAAGTATTTCAACAAAGATTAAAGTTCATTTTTAAAGAGTTTGATAACATTTTCGTTTCCTTTAGTGGTGGAAAAGATAGTGGACTCCTTTTAAACTTAGTGATGGATTTTCGTGATAAATATTATCCTAATCGAAAAATTGCCGTTTTTCATCAAGACTTTGAAGCACAATATAACTATACAACTGAATATGTTGAGCGAACAATGAAAAGTTTAGAAGGAAGAGCTGATTTATATTGGGTATGTTTACCAATGGCCACAAGAACTGCCTTAAGTAATTTTGAACAATTTTGGTATCCATGGGATGATAAAAAAGAAGATCTATGGGTTAGACCTTTACCAGAACACGATTATGTAATATCATTAAAGAAAAATATAATGTCAACATATCGCTATAAAATGCATCAAGAAGATCTTGCAAAACAATTTAGTAGATGGTACAGAATGGAAAATGGTGAAAAAAGTACTATTTGCTTATTAGGTATTAGAGCTGAAGAATCATTACAAAGATTTAGTGGCTTTTTAAATAAAAAACATGGTTACAAAAATCAATGTTACATCACCCAACAATTTAAAAATGTTTGGGCTGCTTCACCTTTGTATGATTGGTCAACCAATGATGTTTGGCATGCAATCGCCAAATTCGATTATGATTATAATAAATTATATGATATGCTATATTTAGCTGGTCAAAAGCCATCACAAATGCGTGTCGCGTCCCCATTTAATGATTACGCAAAAGAAAGTTTAAATCTTTACAGAGTTATTGAACCAGAGACCTGGGTAAAAATACTAGGAAGAGTAAAAGGTGTCAATTTTGGTAATATTTATGGTAAAACAAAAGCTTTAGGCTATCGTGATATAACTTTACCAAAAGGCCATACTTGGAAATCATATACGATTTTTCTCCTATCAACATTGCCAAAAAGAATAAGAGATAGTTACATCAAAAAATTCAAAAAATCATTACAATTTTGGCATAATACAGGTGGAGGATTAGAAGTAAGTGTTATAAATGAATTAATCGAAAAAGGTTACAATATTAAAATAAATGGTGTATCAAACTATACTGTAATGAAAGAATCAAGGGTAATTTTTTTAGATGAAATTCCCGATGACACCGATGATATAAAATCAACCAAAGATATTCCTAGTTGGAAAAGAATGTGTTTTTGTATTTTAAGAAACGACCATATGTGCCGATATATGGGATTTGGCTTAAGCCGTGAACAACAAGCAAATATTAACCATATTAAAGCAAAATATAAACAATTAGAGGAAATGTAATATGAAATTTAAAAGCCCAGTATATAATGTAATATCAGTACCAATTGAAAAAATCCTTCCCAATGATTATAATCCAAATAATGTTGCGCCACCAGAAATGAAACTACTATATGATAGTATTAAAGAAGATGGCTACACAATGCCAATAGTCTGTTATTATGATAAAGAACAAGATAAATATATTATTGTCGATGGATTTCATCGTTATCGTGTAATGTTAGATTATAAAGATATTTATGAAAGAGAAAATGGTTTAATGCCAGTATCAGTAATTAATAAAACACTTGATAATCGTATAGCAAGTACCATAAGACATAACCGCGCAAGAGGGTCACATGATGTTGATTTAATGAGTAATATCATTAAAGAATTATGCGAATTAGGCCGAAGTGATGCTTGGATTTCAAAACACTTAGGAATGGATAAAGATGAAGTGTTAAGATTAAAACAAATAACAGGTCTTGCAATGTTGTTTAAAGATATTGATTTCTCCAAAGCGTGGATTCCTGAAGAAGATGAAATCGAATATATCAAAAAAGAACTTGAAGAAAATATCAAAAAGTAAATAAATTTAGTATAATTAGATATCAAACGAAAAAGGTGACTATATGTTTAATATTATTTTAACAATCCTTTCTAATTCAAACTCACTCTTTACAGAAATACTTGATATTATCGTAAAATTTGTCGGACTGCCAACAGCAGTAGCCGGAGTTATTACTTTAATTATCACCGCAAATAATTCCCAAAAAGAAAGAAGAAAACTAGCATTTAAAAATCGCTTAGATCGAATTAGAACCAATGGCTTTGTAAGTATTGCGGAAAATAAAGAAAGATATGAAAAAATCTATGGTGATAAAATTGCAAAATCATATGGTTTAATTATCGATAAAAAGTGGGAATTTTATCAAGAAAATCCAAAAAATGATAATAAAAAAATAAGCAAACTTGACGATTTAATAAAATTATCAGATATTGAAGTAACAGTGGATAACAAGTTAGAAAAACCAATTGTAATTCCTAAATATAAAATCTTTCCAAACTATAAGCGTTTTTCTAAAAATAACTTAGAACAAAATTATGTATCAAATTTTATCAAATATAATGATAAAAAAACATATCTTTTTAATGGTAAACTATTTGCGGCGAAAGAAATCAAAAAAGAAGATAATAAATTAAAATTCATCGTTCATGAAGCAGATTACTATAGCTTTTTAAATACATGTAAAGTATTAGAAGTATTATATGAAACTAAAGAAAGAGAACAAAAATTCGCAATCGACATTTTAAATTTAGAAAATAGATATGCGGGAATTGGTATAAACTGTTTAACAATTATTAAAAATGTTAGAAAAAGAACTAATCCAAATGAAAAAAGAGATTACTTCTTAATTCATCAAAGATCTAGTAAAGTAATGGAATCACCTGGTCAAATTCATGTAGTTCCTGCTGGTTCATTTCAACCAATTTCATCAATTGATACAAAAAATCAAGCAAAATTAGAAAAATTCAATATGAATATGGAAAATACAGTTTATAGAGAATTTTGTGAAGAAATTTTAAACACTTCACATATGAGTGAAATAAATAGTTTTGCGCTCTTAACTGAAGCGAATGACTATGAATTTTGTAAAAAATTTTTGAAAGTCTATTATCTTGGAGCTGGTCTAGAACCATATAATACAAAAATGGAAGTTTGCGTTTTAGGAATTATAGATATCGATGAAATTATAAATTATAAGGAAAATCCAGAACTTATTACACGCTTTATTGATGAACATAAAATAATTTATAATCTTCAAAAATCACTAAAAGAAAATGAAACCTTAGAACAAAAAATTAATGTTGATTTAATCTCATCACTAATTAATAATGAAGAAGAAGTAAAAGAATATATAAGTTATGAAGGAACAATTAAACTTGAAAAAATTAGTAAGCCAATGTTTGAACAATATGGTACTGATAATCACACTACCCCTTCATCAAAAGAAATATTTAGTTTTATTTATCAACATTATGATGAAATATTAGGTAATAAAAAATAATCTAGCAACTAACTGCTAGATTATTTTAAAAAGATATAAAAATCACACTAATTAAATAAGAAAATCTTTGTAAATATTATAAATATAATCACTAACAATGGCACAAATAACAGTGCCATTTTCTTTATATTCAATATTTAAAACATTAGAAACTTCCATCAATTTATTAATAATTTCACCTTTATCATAAGGAATAAGTAAAGTAACGTTATGCATAGAAGGATACAAAGCATCATCAATTTTTTTAATCAACTCTTGATAACCGTAATTTGTTTTACTACTAATACAAACAGAATCATTTTTATCTAAAGTACCAATAAAATAATCAGTTACAAGATCAACTTTATTGTAGACATTAATAACCGGTACATCGGAAATATCTAAATCTTTTAAAACATCGAGAGTTGTTTGAACTTGTAAATCCATAAAAGGACTGCTTGCGTCGATAATATGAATAATTAAATCAGAATCTTTGATTTCTTCTAAAGTTGATTTAAATGATTCAACCAAATGATGTGGTAAATTACTAACAAAGCCAATTGTATCAGTAAGTAAAAATTCATGATTATTTGCAAGTTTTACGCGTCTCGTCGATGTTTCTAATGTCGCAAACAACATATTTTTAACAAATACTTGTTTATCTTCATCACTTTTTGCAATATTATAATTTTTTAAAATATGATTAATTGTTGAACTTTTTCCAGCATTAGTATAACCAACAAGTGATACAACAAAAGTATTATTTGCTTTTCTAAGTTTACGATTTTGTTGTCTATTTTTAACAATTTCTGCTAGTTCAGTTTTTGCTTTTTGAATTTGATTTTCAATATGACGATGATCTAATTCTAATTTTGTTTCGCCACTTCCACGTCTTGCGCCGGAAGCACCGCCACCGCCACCACCGGTTCTTGATAAATATGTACGCGAACCAATAAGACGTGGTAACATATATTTAAGCTTTGCAATTTTAACTTGTAAAACTGCTTCTTTAGTTTTAGCACGTCGTTCAAAAATATCTAAAATTAACATTGTACGATCAATTATTTCAATTTTTAAATAATCTTCAATATTTTTAAGTTGTATTGGTGATAATTCACTTTCAAAAACAACATAATCAATTATCGTCCCATTTTCTTCTAAACCCGCAATTTCTAATTTAATTTCATCTAATTTCCCTTTACCAATAAAAGTTTTTTTATCAGGAATAGGACGATTTTGAACAATAACATCGACAACCTCATAATTAGAAGCTGTAACTAAATTATTAATTTCACTTACCCTATAAGAAAACATTTCTTCAGATATTTCATCATTTACCATTACAATAAGGACTTTTTCCATATTTTTTAATTCTTCCATAAGATTGTCCTCCTAATCACACTGCATTATAGCACAAAATTTAAATTAATTCAAATCATATATTAAAGATATTGATAAAAAACAAATTTAAAACATATATATAAATAGAGCAATTTTGCAAGGAGGAATTATGCACATCTATAGTGATCAAATCAAAAAAATAATTGATAACGCAAGGATTTTTGCAGAAGAAAATAATGAAAGAGTTAATAGCATTTATCTTTTATATTCAATGTTTGAAACCGAAGATACAATATGTCGCTTTTTATTTTTAGAAAAACGAATTACTTCGGAACTCTTTAAACAAAAATGGAAAAATTTTAATCAAAAAGAAGAAGATAAATTAATATATCAAAAATTACTAGAAACATCAAAAGAAATTGCTAAAAAGTATCAAAGCAAATATATATATGATGAACATCTTTTATATGCTATTTTATTAGAACCAAATTCATATGCTTATCAAATAATTAAAGATTTTAATTTTAACATCAATAAAATAATAGAAGAAGTCGAAGAAATATTTGATTTTGATTTATATGAAGAAGAAGTAATGCCATATTTAATTAACTTAACCAAAAGCACAAAACCCCATCGATATATAAAAAGAGGAAATTACATAGAAAGAATAAAATACATCCTTTTAAAAAAACAAAAAAATAATCCATTATTAATTGGAAATTCAGGCGTAGGCAAAACTGCGATTGTTGAAGGGTTAGCAGAAATTTATCAAGAACAAGTAATTTATCAATTAAATCTTGCGACGACAATTGCGGACACAAAATACCGTGGTGAACTAGAAGAAAAACTAGTAAAAGTAATGGATTATATTAAAAATACTGAATCAATTATTTTTATTGATGAAATTCATAGTATTATTGGGGCTGGTTCAAATGATGGAAGTTTAGATATTGCGAACTTATTAAAACCATATCTAGCACGCTCAGAAATTAAATGTATCGCCGCAACAACGCTTGATGAATACTATCAGTATATCGCTAAAGATAAAGCCTTAATGAGACGTTTTCAAACAATCTTTATCGATGAACCAACACCATTTGAAACAAAAAGAATAATCGAAGGAATAGTTGATCAATATGAAGAATATCACCAAATAACTTATCCCAAACCGATAATTTCCGATATCATTAAAATATCAACAAGATATTTACCAAATAAAAACTTCCCAGATAAAGCTATTGACTTAATGGATGAACTAGCTTCAAGATATAAGCAATTAAAAAAAAGAGATAACAAAACAACAACTCTACAAAGAATTCTTAAAGAAATTATTTTTGAAGAATGTGCAATTAAACCTATCACAATAAAAAAACTTAATAACGAAATGTTAAATTATCAAGATTATAAAGAACAATATCGTAATTTCATAAAATTAAAAAAACCAAATAATAATTTATTAACAATTAAGACAAATGAATTTTTCAAAATAGATAAATTATTAGATGATTTAAAAAAAGTATTTAATTTTAAAAAAGAAATGTATTTAGAAATAAATCTAGAAACATATCAAGACCAATTAGCTTTATCAAATTTAATTGGATCATCAAAAGGGTATGTCGGATACGAACAAGGCGGATTACTAACCAATCATTTAATAAAATATCCATTTTCTGTAATATATTTTAAAAATCTTAAAATGGCTAATTTTCAAATCATCAATTATATTAAATCATTAATAAATACTAAATATATATATGATAGTAAAAATAACAAAATAGTTTTACAAAATGTAATTTTCATTATTGATGAAAACAAGAAAGATACAAAAATTGGCTTCACAAATTCATAAAAACAAAAAGCAACTCATTTAAAACAATGAATTGCTTTTTTCATAACATTAACATTTTTACCATTTTAACATTCTTTTTTTAAAAAGTATGGTATAATTAAATAGATTATAATTAAGAGGAGGTAGTAAAATGAGTGTTAAAAGAACATCTAATCAAGCAAATTTTATTTTGTCGAACACTAATGACCATTTGTTAGATATTTATAATTCAGATTATTACCTTGAGCTTGGTGTAATCGATATTAATAAAATTCAAAAATTACTTGATGGAAAACTAATAAATCTCAATGAATTAATTTACCAAGACTTAGCTGTTAGCGGAACTGGAAAAATAACTGATGATTCAAACAAAGATATCTTTTTCCAAATTAACTATTTAACGAGCCTTAGACAAAAAAGTTCATCGGATCACTTTTTTATAACATGCTCAGTAATTTGTTATATCGATAAATTAGGCGTTGAAAAACATGCACCACTTGTTTTAATTCCCATTGATTTAGATTATGAAAATTATAAAGTAATTATTTCAGGTCAACCAATTGTCAATGAACTATTAATAAACACACTAAATAATGAATTAGAAAAGAAAACAAATAGTAGTTTATATCAATTAAAAAATACTTTATTTCAACGTAAATTTTCATCAGTTGAATCAATAGATCATTTTACTAAAGAAATAGCCCAAAAATATCATAAAGAATTTTCAATTGACAATTTCTTAACAATTGGAAAAGTTCGTCTTACAGCTGGTCAAAATGATAGCGATGTTTTTGATATCTTACATTCATTATATGAAAAAGAATCGACACCAAATGTTTTAATAAAGAAATATTTCAATGAAGTAAATGCCGTGTTACCAACAAACATTGAACAAAAATACGCGCTTCTTAATGCGACAAATGGCAAGAGTTTTATTGTTAATGGAAAATTAGGAAGTGGAAAATCATATACAGCGATTAATATGATTGTCGACGCATTATCGAAAAATAAAAAAATCCTTTATGTTAACCAAGATATTGATAACTTATTCGAAATAAAGAAAAATCTCGCTGTTTTAAAACTCGATGTATATACGTATAATTTCGCAAAAAATATTAAAACAATCAAAATTCCTCCACTATCATTTCCAAATTTTGAAAATCCAACTTTTGATTTTAACAAAGAGTATGCAAGTGATTATGGACCATTAATTAATTATCCTAAAGGTCCTTTCAAAAAGAAAATAACGATAGATAACCATGAAGATGACATCGATCGCTTAGAAAAATTTGGTCGCGACTTCAATATAAAAGGAAAAAAAGTTACAACACCAGATGGAAAAACAACATACAAACGATTCTTTGGCGCCTCTAAAAAAGATATATATGAAATGTTAGCTGTTTTAAAACACAATAATCCTAATATTCGTTTAATACATATTGAAAAAGATTTAGAATTTCACGAAGTATTAGAAAACGCAAAAGGATTAGAAGAAGTAGAAAAAAGATTAATGAAAAACATTAATCCATCATATGAAATCAATTGTTGGTTAAATCTATCAGTAATTCATAATAATTTTTCGCCAGAAGAAATCAGTAAAAGAACAATTAATTTATATAATATCAATAAAAAATTAACGCAAAAAGTAAAAGAATTTACAACAAATTATCATATGATAATTCCTCATAATATTACTGACTTATATAATTTAATTGGCGATATATATCTATTTAAAAAAACATTACCACAAAAAAATTGGCTAGACCAAAAGAAAAGAAATTTACTTATCACGACATGGCAAGACATTGAAGAAAATCAAAATCTTCATAATATTTTAATTGAAGATTATCATAAAATAATCAAAACAAAAGAAATTATTAACATTGAAGAAATACTAAACCAAATATATCAAGATGTTTTTATAAACCCAGAAGAAAACATTTCTCAAAATGAAATTTTTATCAATAGACTTTTAACTGAAACAGAAAAAATAGATAAGATCGCGGAAGAATCAAATAAATTATCAACAAAAATTTTACAAGAATATAAAGAACTATGCAAAGAATTCAATATTGAAAACTTCACAGATGAAATGTTTTCAGCATTAAGCAAACTTGCAGATTATCTAAAAGAAAATCATCTTCAAAAGAAAATATTTACTCAATATGAAGAAAATAATAATTTAATTGATGCACTTCATCAAAAAGCAATAAGAATTAAACAAGATATTGATAATGCAAAAAAGAACTTTAGACAATTTTTAGAAAAAGGTGTCAAAGATGATTTTAGACAAGCAACATCAATTTTTAATTCCAATAATACGCAAAAAGAATTAAACAAAATATTTAATTTTTCAAAAATAAGACATGCTAATTTACGACCTGATGATGTAAAAAAGAGTTATCAATACTATTATGAAAAACAACAAGAATTAAATCAAATCATCGTTGATAATACCAAAGTAAATGATTACTCAGTTGAAAATCAATACGACTCGTTTATTGAATTCGTAAATTTAATTACCCGTTCAAACAAAAAAGAAGAAAAATTCATTCGCAGTTTCTATGAAAAATTTATCGATGATGATAAAAAAATTAAACAGATCAGCAATCTAATCGTAACTTTTATTAAAGACGTAAACAAGATAAAAAACATTGAAACAAAACTATTCCATTATAATATCAATATTAAAGGCAACAATTATATTGAACAAACCTTAGAACTTCAAAAATGGCGCGATTATTTACTTAATATCAATGATATAAAGAATTCACTTGATGAGGCTTTTATTGATAAAAGAAAAATAAATTATCAAACACTATTATTGATAAAACAAAATGTTAGAAAACAAGAAGAAATTGAAAATAATTTCAAAAAAAATAATAAACGTTATAATGAATTATTAGGTGAATCATATAAAGGCGTTGAAACAGATATCGACGCATTACGCCAATTAATTGAACGTTTTGATGAATTCTATAATCGTTTTAGTAATCATAATGATATCAATCAAATATTTGATCAAGATACATTTGAAAAAATATATAATGATTCTGTTGAATTAAATGAACTTTATGCAAATTGGGTTGACAAATTTAGAGCATTTTCCATTTGTTTTAGTCGTGGTCAAGCCATCTTACAACGGCAAAATTTTGACCAAAACGAAAAATCGCTTGATGAATTCTATTATTCTATCAATCAAATAAGTGATGTATTATTTGTATCAGATTGGATTAATCGGTTTAAAAAATATGGATTACATACCCTTGCAAATGGGTTAAAAAATGGCGAATATAAAGTAAATATAAGTAGTTCATATTTATATTCAAGTTTACTTAATTATCGAGATGTTGTCGAAGAATATCAAGATGATGATTACTCTACAACAATGTTTTTAGATAAATTAGAAGAATATAATCGTTTTGAAAGAGACTATTGCACAAAAAATATTTTAAAAATGCAACAAGACGCAAAAAAAGAACGAGAAATACAAGAAAAAATCATCACAAGAAAAATCAATAATATTGACTTTAATGATTACAATCAATATCTAAAATTAATAAATCGTCCACGTTTTGTCTGTTTATCAGACTTAAGCGCATTTGATTCCGAAATTGATTTAAATAAATTTGATTTAGTAATCATCGATGATGCCCATTTAGTAGATACAACTTTAACAAGAAAATTAGACAAAATCAAACAAGTTGTCGTATTTGGTGATCGCTCATTCAGAACGTCAGTAACCAGCAATTTTATGATTTTCATTCAAAATACTTTAATTCAAAAAAATCGTTCATCAATGATTAATTTTCCTTTAAGATATCTTCAAATGACAGCAGATTTTGCGAACGAATTTACTAGTAATAATCAATATATTATTTCAAGAAAAAGAGAAAAAACAGTTATACAAAGTATCAAAGATATTTCAGAATTTACCGAACAAATATTCCAAGCATTTAAAACGAATCCTGATTACTTAATTAATGTTGTTGTTGGCTTAGATCATACAAGAAGAAATGTCTATACATATTTAGTAAAAAAATTAGCACAATTTTATTCAGAAGATGAAATTCATATTATTTTAAATTATAAAATAAAAATCATTAATGCTATATATGAATCAGGAAATTATGCAGATATCGTATATTTTTATTATACCGATATTGAAAGACGTGATGACAGAGCATTAATATTAAAGAATTTTTCAACAACAAGATATGCAATTTACGTTATGTATAAAATGAAAGATACAACTAGCAAGAATGAAGAAATTCAAACTGAAATCGAGCAATTAATGGATAAAAGAAAATACACACAAATAAGTAGTCCAATTGTCGATTTATTAATAAAAGATTTAAGACAACAAAAAAATAACAAAATAAGGATTATGCAAGGATATGGTTCTTTTGATATTATTATCAAAAGTATGGCAAGTAATATGGATTCAAATAATAATAAAATGTTAGGAATCATTATCAAAGGTAAACAAAATGAATTAATCTATTCAAATATTAACACTTATAACTATTATGTAACAACCTATAAAAACTTTGGTTGGGATGTAATGGTAATCGATATAGAATCATTAACAGATGATTATCAAAGTGTTATAAAACAAATAAATGAAAAATGTGAACAATTAAGGAGGTAAAAATGGATCAAATTATCAAATTTTTTCAAGAATTAATCGGGTATAATTCTGAAACAAATGAATATCCACTAAGTGGAATTATAAAATTTGTAATTGATGTGGCTTTAGTTTTAATTTTCATTTTTTTAACGTGTTCATATATATCAAAAGCAGCTAAAGATAAAAAGAAATTTATTTACAAAGTTCTATTATTAATAGGCTATGTCATCATTTTAGGGCTTTCATATATTGCACAATTAAAACTATTCACATATGTATTATTAATTGGTCTAGTTATATTATCATTGGTTTTAATTGTTATTTATGGTCCAGAACTAAAAAATATCAATAAAAAGAAAACCGTCAAAACAGAAAAAAAATATATTGAAAATGAACAAAAAGAAGAACTTATCAATACACTATTACAAACAGTAGGATATTTAACAGAAAGAAAAATAGGGGCGATAATAACAATTGAAAGAGATGACTCCTTAGATACAATAATCAATAATGGTGCCACAAAACTTGAATCACTAGTGAGCTTAGAATTACTTGCGACAATATTTTTTCCAAATACTGCTTTACACGATGGCGGCGTAATTATCCGTGGTAATTTAGTAATGTGTGCAGGCGCATTCTATCCATCAAGTGATAAAGCAGACATTGAAAAACATTACGGATCAAGACATCGTGCAGCTTTAGGAATTAGCGAAAGAACTGACGCTTTTACGATTGTTTGTTCAGAAGAAACAGGCAAAGTTTCGTATACTTTAAGAGGAACAATCAAAACATTAGAATCAATTGAAGAATTAAGAGACTTATTAAGAGTCAATATTATCGTTGATACGGAGCGTAATAAACATGAATAATTTAATCATAAGTAAAGTTTTTGGTGTTTTAAATATTAATATTACAATAACAATCATTAGTATTTTTCTATTAGTATTAACCATCTTTTTAATTAAAAAAACAAACTTTTTTCAAATTTTATCATGTGCATGTGCAATTATATCGATTATCATCTATCTAATTACTGATAAAGGATTTTTAAAAATTGGTTTAATGGTTCTTGCGATTATTAGTTTAATATATGCTTTATATATCACAATCATAATTTTTAAAGTATATGAAATTAGAAAAACAAAAGTACAAGATTTTTTAAAAAATAGTGAATTTGAATACTTCATTCAAGTCAATCAAAAAAATCAAATCATCGATTATAGTAATAATATTTTAACACTAACAAATCGTGAAAAGAAATACATTTCACAAGTTAAATTCCCAGAAGTATTATTTGATTGCTTAAACATTTTATCAGTTAACGATGAAAAATATTCAATCAATACTTTATCAAGTTTTAAAATCCAATTTAATGAAGCAATTTCAAAAGTGAAAAACTATACATTCAATTTTCGCTTACAAGATGATAATAATGAAATTCTTTTTTATGAAGGAATTATCCAACCAATTTATTTTGGCAATAATTTAATTGCAAAAAATGTCTACATTTCCCTAAATAGAAATATTGTTTTAGAAAAAACACGTAATTCCTTAATTGAAGCCGCAACCGATATTAATGATTTAAGAAAACAATTATATGTTTTAATGTCATTAACTAATGGCGTTGTAATGTATTATGATTTTTTAAATAAAACATATATTCCAACTGAAGCATTTAGAAAATACACTAAAATTGACCAAGAAGAATATGATTTTGAAGAATTCATCAAAATGATGCATCCGGAAGACGTCAAATATTATTTTGATCAAACTGCAACAATCAATAGCATGTCAAGCACAAGATTAAAATTTAGAATGCAATTTTCAGGTCGATATTATAATATGGTAGAAGATTCAATCAATCTAGAAAAAGATAATAAATTAGTATCTGTTGTTAGAATTTTACAAGATACAAAATTCAAAGATGACATAATTTTATCATCAAAAGAAACAACAGAAATATTAGATGATTTAAACGATCAACGTATTGATCAAATATTAGACAATACTTTAGGAATATTAAAAAATATCAATGAAAAATAAAATAGAATATGCATCAATAATTCTAATGGCTGGTTCAAGTATAAGATATAACCAAAATACAAATAAAACATTAGCAAAAATCAATCAAAAAGAATTATATAAATATAGCTTAGAGGTTTTTGAAAATGATGAAGATTGTAAAAAAATATATCTTATCGTAAATGAAAAGGATTATGAATTTTTAAAACAGACAAATGAAAATATAATCATTGGCGGCTCAACAAGACTTGAAAGCGTTCAAAAAGGATTAAAAGAGATCATAAATAAATATGATTATTGTATAATCCATGATGCGGCAAGGCCATTAATAAAAAAAGAAGACTTAGATATAATCAAAGAAAACTTAACAAAAAACGATGGTGTTACCCTTTTTGAAGAAACAAATGATACAATCCGTTATCAAGATAAAGAAAAAATCATCCCTTTAAAAAGAGAAAATCTTTTAAGAATTATAACACCACAAGGCTTTACAAAAAAAGCAATGCAAGAAATCATCAAAGCAGATTACAAAAATGAAAATTATACTGATGAAGTATCAATTTTACTTGAAAAAAACATTCAAGTAACTCATATAAAAACAACTCATCCAAGCCCAAAATTAACAACAACAAGTGACTTTGATTATATTACTTATTTAATTAATAAACAACAAAATTTAGATCCATATCAAAACTATAAAATCGGCCATTCATTTGATTTTCATCCTTTTGTAGATGGTGAAATGTTAACAATTGGTGGCGTAAAAATTCCTTTTAATAAAAAATTAAAAGGATGGAGTGATGCGGATGTACTATATCATGCGATTGCGGAAAGTATTATTGGCGCACTTGGACTAATTGATTTAGGAACCCTTTATCCAGATAATGATGAAAAATATCACGGAATTAAATCAAGTTTTTTCTTAAATGATATGCAAGAAAAATTAAAAAACTATAATTATGAAATTATAAATATTGATTCAATCATATATTTAGAAAAACCAAATTTAAAAAATTATAAACAACAAATGAAAAGTAATATTGCAAAAGAATTAAATATTGATAATTCAATTGTTAATGTTAAAGCAACAACAATGGAGAAAAAAGGCCTAATTGGTAAT
>CAYVQA010000004.1:0-40018 GCA_964453965.1 uncultured Staphylococcaceae bacterium | reverse complement strand
GTGTTTCATCTGTTTGATATTCTGTACTAAATGTATGTGCAATTTTTTCATCTATTGCATCGCATCCTTCTACTGTACATGTATGCCAGTGATGTGTTTCATCTGTTTGATATTCTGT
This sequence comes from uncultured Staphylococcaceae bacterium, assembly GCA_964453965.1. GTDB lineage: Bacteria > Bacillota_I > Bacilli_A > ML615J-28 > CAG-313 > CAYVQA01. The sequence continues at coordinate 39,900 of CAYVQA010000004.1, read as the reverse complement.
ACTAAAGGCATGTGTTTTTGCAGGAATAATAACTTTTTTACATTTATCACAAATTACTGCTGTTGTACAATCACCATCATCAGAATACGTATGATTGCATGTTTTATTTGCATTTAAAATAACAATTATTATAACAATAATAGCTATTATAGCGGCTACAGAAGCAGAAATAATCGTAATAAGTTTTTTCTTATTCATAATTTTTGTATTTTTCTCCTTATATGTTGTTTTTTAAAAATAATCTTTTTAAATATAAATTTCTTATTAATAAATTATAAAAAAGAAAGAAATTTTAATATCTTCTAATTACTTTTCTTTTTTTATTTGTCTTCAATTTTTTCAAGATATGTAAACATATCATCAATGACTTTTTTTGCTAATGTTTCAAAATCAAACTGCGAAACAAAGTTAATGGCTGCTTGAATTTTTTCTTGAGATACATGATATAAAAGTAATGTTGATTCTAAAAATGATTTAACTTTTCTTTCCATTGTAAAATATATATCACATGGTACAGACATAAAATTTCTCATAACTCCTGCTGATGCAATTTCTCTTTCATAAAAATCTTTTGTTTCCCAGTCAGGTAATGTTTCTTTAAAAATATTTTCTAGTTTTTCTGTAATCATATGATAAATAATCTCAGATGAATTAGGTAATGAATAAGCTACATTATATAATTTTCTGATATTTTCGTTTGATTCAGCCATATAAAGTTGAAGCGTTGTTTCAGCAGCGTAAAATAAAATCTTATCATCAGTCTTATCTTTTAATAGTTTTTCAGTAAATTCAAATTGTCCATTTAAAACATATTTAACTAAATCGCATACTACATTTTCTTTAGTTTTATATGCATAAACAACAGAACCTGAATTTAAGTTTGCTTCATCTGCTATTTTTAAAACCGTAGATTTATCATAACCTATAGTTAAAAACATTTTCGCTGCAACATGCAATATTTTAGCCTTTGTTACTTCTAAATCATAACCTTTCTTGCCCATTGAATTCCTCCTTTTCAAAAATTTCAAATAAGTTGTATAATGCATTATACAACGTGTTTGATTATATCATATACAAAAATATATTGCAAATGATATGTCTTAAAAATTTTATAAAAAATTCACAAAAAAAAGATGAAGTCCTGAACATTATCGTTCTTACTTCATCTTTATGTACAATTAAAATTATATTCTATGATTAATTCCTTTGAGATTTTTAAAATCCATTAAAGCAAGCATTCTTGAGAGGATTCTTGTAGCTCTTAAAATCTCACTTTTATCTTTTGTTTCTGATAAATGATCAATTAATAATTCATCATCTAAATTTGAACTCATAAATGTTAATAAATTGTTTTCCATTCTATCTTGTAAGATTGGGCCTAAAATTTCATCTCTTACAAAACTTGAACAAGTTTCTGCCCCAAAATCATCAATTATTAAAATATCGACATCTTTTAATTCATCCATAACAGCTTCTAATTTATTATTATTGATTGAATTTTTTATTTTTCTTACTAAATCAGGAAAATACGCAAAAATAATTTTCTTTTTTGTTTTCGCAAGTTCTTTTGCAAGATATGCAAGTAAATATGTCTTTCCAATTCCATGAGCACCATGAATATACAAGCCTTTAGTTGGTTGGTTGTTATTCACTTTATTGATGATATCTTTCATTTTCATTAAGATTTCTTTTCGCTCTGGGGTAATTTCTGGTTTCGTTACCTTTGTAAAATCATATCCAGATGCAATTAAATGAGTTTTATTTTCTTCTTCTTTGCCTAATTGTTCACAAGATTCAAAATATGTATCTGGGCTATTTACAATAAATTTTAAAGTTAACTTCTTTCCTCTTTGGCTTTGTGGACATTTATCTAATCCTTGACATTTTTGGCATTTTGCTTCACTCGCGAGGAATCCTAAAAAAGCAGGGATATTTTTTTGAACATCATCTACTGACAAATTATATTTTTTTATAAATTCATTTATTTTTTCATTTTTGTAAATTTTATTAAGTAGTTCTTGTAATTCAAAATTTTGCATTTAGCTTCCCTCCTTTAATCGAGATTATTGAAAAATTCTTCTAGATCTTGTAAAGTTTCTTGTGAATTTTCATTTTTTTGAATTTGTTCTTTTGTTTGTTCTAAATGTTTCTGTAACCATTCTGGTTCTTTTGTTGTTTTTTTGTATGTTCTTTGTGGCTTTTGGGATTTAACAACTTTATCTTCATTTTCAATATGGTCAAGTGCATCTTTAGTTGTTTTTATTCCTTGGCGATACCAATCATTTGCGACTTTAAGGAAATAATTCAATGATGGAATAGCACCATTTTTATTTGTTAAAACATATATGATTAAAACATTAATGAATCCATTTGAAAAGCCATGTTTTTCTTTTAATGTTTGAAACATTGTAATTTCACTTGATAATAATTTTTTTTGAAATTTATTTGTAACTAAATCATTATGGCTCATTGAATCTAACATTTTAACAAGTTCATTATTTTCATCTTTTCTAAGTGGCGCCTTTATAACCATTTTTTTACCATTTAATTTATCATCATAAATTCTTGATACAGCTTTTAAAAACAATTCTTTGTCAAATGTTCTTTGAATGTTTGCACTTTGCCTAATTGCTTGAACTAATTCCTCAACAGTTAAACCATATTGAAAACTTATACTGTTGATAAAATAGAAAAAGTCACTGCCATGTAAGATTTTTTGATCAATTAAATCAGTTGGTTCAATAATAGAAATCAATGTATCGTAATCAAAATGATTTTTTGATAGTTTTGGATAATTCTTTTTAATGGTATGCCACCATTTGTCATATTCATTATCATAATCATAATAATCTATTTCATATACATCATCAAAATGTTTTGAGATTTTTTTGAAACTATTAAGATCATATCTTCTAACTAAGAATTGAATTTTTAAATTGTTAAATTCATTTTTGCCAATTTTATTTTGTAATAAGTTAGAAAGAAGAATATTATCAAAAAATAAAGTTGGTTTTAGGGGTGGTTTAAGTAAAAAAATCACTAAATTATCTTTTTGATATGAATCAAGTAAGCCAACTGCTTCTAAATGATCTTTAATATTTAAAAAATCTTCATTATCTTTTAAACCCAGACGGTTTATGAAGTCATCGAAATTTATTTTTTTTGATTCTAGTTCATTATTTTTGGCTAAATTTTGTAATTGATTATAAATTGATACGCCTTCTAAGCCAATAATTGGTTGATAAAGTGTTTCAAACCACTGTCTTGCGGTTGAAGAAATTATTTCATCAACCATAACAACGATATCGAAATGTTCTGTATTAGGCATTTATATTTCCTTTTCTAGTTAAATGGGAGTCTAATTGAGCGTATACCCATTCGATTGTTTTTTTACACTTTCCAAATGATATCGCTGTTTCAATATCAACATTTAAATCAACTCTTGTTCCTGATGAACCAGCTCTGTAAATTGTCATAACAATATCACAATTACCTGATTTAACTAGAAATATTTCTTGAAAGCGATCATCGATTGATTTTACTTCAAGATTATTTTGTTTAGCAATTGTTAAAACTTGATTTTTAATTGTTTTATAATCATTTAGATAATAATGTGGTCTTAAAGATTGATCAATACTATTATCTGAAGTTGATAAGGTTTTCGCAAAAAAGATTTTTAAAGACATTTTTTTAATCTCCTATTCATTTCTTGATTTATTATTTGATAAGTTTCTTCTAACTTATTTTGATTATTAATTATTAATTTGTTTGTTAATTTTTCTACACTATTTAATTTTTCATCAATATCCATTTGTGCATTTATTCTTTTTAGAGCTTCTTCTTTTGTAATTCCGTCACGTTTCATTAATCTTTCTAATTGGACATTTTTAGGAACATATACAAACCATACTTCATCTGTTAAATCAGTCATATTTGTTTCTATTAATAAAGGTACATCAACAAAGATAATTTGTTTATCTTGATTTTGATTAATGGTCTTTGTGATTTTACTACGTACTAACGGATGAATAATCTTATTTAAGGTTAATCTTTTTTCATCTTCGCTAAAAACGATTTTTCCTAATGTTTTTCTATTAATTTGACCATTTTCGCAAATTTTATCGCCAAATGAATCAATTAATTCATCAATTACATTTTTTTCTTGCAATAAGTTATGGCTTATTACATCCGCATCAATAAATAAATAATCATTTGTTTGATAAGTATTTTTTAAATATGTTAAAATAGCAGATTTTCCAGCCGCAATCCCGCCCGTAATACCAATAATAGTTGGTCTTTTTATTTGACAAGATGGACAATAGTATGTTCCTCTTCCTCCAACTACAATTTTATTGATGATTGAATTACAATTTTGGCATTTTTGACCTGCTTTTGTATGAACAAATAATTCTAATTGGAATAGACCTGTTACGCCTAAACTGCTTGTATAACTTCTAATTGTTGTTCCACCTGCTTTAATTGCTTTTTCTAAAACAATTTTCGCATTATTAACAATTTTTTCTGTTTCTTCTAATGTTAAGTTTTTCGCTTTAGTTAAAGGATGAATGTTTGAAAGAAATAAGACTTCATCAACATAGATATTTCCTAATCCACAAATATTTTCTTGATTTAAAAGAGCGGTTTTAATTGGAACGTTTTGTTTTGATAATTTTTGATAAAGTATTTCTTTTGTTAAGTTTGGATCGTTTGCTTCTGGGCCTAATTTTTTAATTTCTGGTTCTTGTAAGGCTAATTGATAATCCGATGTTTTTAATAATTTCATCGTCCCAAATTTTCTTGTATCATGATATCTTAGTGTTCTATTGCTATTTAAAGTAAAAACAATATGTTCATGTTTATTTACTGGTTGATTGGTTTTGATGAAAAACTTTCCTTCCATTCGCAAATGACTAATTATGATATAATCATCAAAAATGAAAAATAAGTATTTCCCATATCTTTTTATATCTTTAAATGTTTGATTGATTAGGTTTTGAAAAGCATCTTTATTAGGATAAAACATTTTATCATAATAAATTTCAACATTGATTATTTTTTCACCTAAAAGTTGTCTTTTTAATGTATTTCTGACTGTTTCGACTTCTGGTAACTCTGGCATACATTTTGTCCTATTTTAAATCCCAAGTCGAAGCAGCTTCAACGCTTGATTCTAATTTAACATTTAATTTTACAGCATTTTCAAATGTTTCTTTTAAAATCTTTTTTACTATTTCAACTTCATCTTGTGGTGTATCAATTATTAATTCATCATGTACTTGAGCAACTATTTTTGCTTTTAAATTCTTTTGAGTGAATATTTCATCAACTTTAATCATTGCGATTTTCATGATATCTGCAGCTGTTCCTTGGATTGGGGCATTTTTTGCGGTTCGTTTTCCAAATTCTTTTAAATTAACATTTGCATTATTAATCTCTGGAATGTATCTTCTTCTTTTATAAAGTGTTGTTGTATAACCGTTTGTTGTCGCATTTTCTACAACACTTTCTAAATATGTTTTAATTTCCGGATATGCCTCAAAATAGCGTTCAATAAATGTCGTTGCATCATAAACACTAATATTTAATTCTTCTGATAAACCCCAATTACTCATTCCATATACAATTCCAAAGTTTACGGCTTTTGCGGTTCTACGCATTTCTTTCGTAACTTCACTAATATCAACGTCATAAATTCTTGAAGCAGTTGCCGAATGCAAATCTAAGCCACTATTAAATTCATCTTGCATATTTTTGCAGTTGCTCATTGACGCAAGAACTCTTAATTCAATTTGTGAGTAATCAGCGCTAATTAATAAACCATCAGTAGTACTTGGAACAAATGCAGAACGAATTAGTCTTCCTTCTTCAGTGCGAATCGGAATATTTTGAATATTAGGTTCAACCGATGAAAGACGTCCTGTTAATGTTAATGCTTGTTTAAAAGTTGTATGCACTTTACTTGTTTGTTCTTCTATTTCTGATTCTAATCCATTTACATATGTCGTAATTAATTTGCAATATTTGCGATAGTCTAAAATCATTTTTGGAAATGGATGATTTTTGGCTAATTTTTCTAATATTTCGGCAGTAGTTGAATATCCAGTTTTATTTTTCTTTCCTTTTGCAAGACACATTTCTTCAAATAGAATAACCCCTAGTTGTTTTGGTGATGAAATATTGAAAGGGTGTCCTGCCATTTCATATATTGCTTTTTCTAATTCTTTTAGTTTATCATTAAATATTAATCCTAGTTCTTCTAAGCGTTGGCGATTTACTTTAAAGCCATTTAGTTCAACTTTTGCAAGAACTTTTGCAAGTGGCATTTCAACTTCGTTTAATAAGAAAATTGTTTCTTCTTTTTGAAGTCTTTCAGTAACTAAATCTTTTATAATAAAAGTATAAATTCCTTTTTTAATTGAATATTGTTTTAATTTTTCAATATCTGTAATTTGATATGGATCTTTTTTTCCATAAATCTCTTCTTGATATGGTAAATCATTTTCTTTAAATTCTTGAATTATCATATGATAATCTTTTTGGCCTAAACTTGGATCACAAATATAAGCCGCAAGGATTAAATCAAATGATATTCCTTTAATTGCGATGTTTTCTTTATTTAAAACATAAATGATTTTTTTACTATCTAAACAATATTTTTTGATGTTTTCATCTTCTAAGATTTGTTTTATTGTTTGGTTCTGCAAATATTCATAATCAAAATAATAGCCATCAGTTTGATTAGTTATCGAAAAGCCGATAATATCTGCTTTATGATAGTTTTCTTTTGTTAATTCTAATTCTAAACTACATTCTTTGAGTGTATCTAAAAACTTTTTATCTAGTTCATTATAATGGTATTTTATGTTTATTTCTGCTTGTTTAATTCCAGATGTTTCAATATTAGAATTACTTGTTTTCATTCTTTTAATAAATGAATGTAATTCAAGTTTTTCATAAAAAGCTCTTAAATCATCATAAATAGGTTCTTGTAAAATTGTTTTTTCAATTTCAAAAGAAAAATTGGCATCTGTATATATTGTCGCAAGATGTTTTGTACGTCTAGCTGATGTTTCATAATTTTTAAAATTATCAATTAATTTTGCCGGTAATTTATCAATATTTTCATACATTTCTTCTAATGTTGAAAATTGGTTTAATAATTTGATGGCGGTTTTTTCACCAACTTTAGGGATTCCTGGTAAATTATCAGAACTATCTCCAGTTAAGGCTTTGTAATCGATTAGTTGATTTGCATTAAATCCAAGTTTTTCGTAAAAATTATCTTTTGTATAGTAATCTAATTCACTAAATCCTTTTTTTGTTAAGCAAACTGTAATATTATCTTTAACAAGTTGTAATAAGTCACGATCTGAAGTTATTACTAAGACTTCATCAAATGTTGTTTTTGTTTTATTTGCAAGTGTTCCTACAATATCATCGGCTTCATATTCATCTAATTCTAATCTTGCGATATTCATAATATCTAAATACTCTTTGATATAAGGAATTTGCATTGCGAATTCTTCGGGCATTTTTCTTCTTGTGCCTTTATAATCATCATATTCTTGATGTCTTAGTGTCTTTTTGCCTTTATCAAATGCGACAAATAAATTTGTCATATTTTCAATTTCTAATATTTTATTTAATAAAATGATAAAAGTATATACAGCATTGGTATATAAACCATTCGATGTTTTCATCATTTGACTTGGATTATACGCAGTCGCATAATATGCACGAAACATTAAACTATTTCCATCAACTAATACTATTTTACTCATATAGCCTCCCAAGTTTTTTTATTTTTTATTATATCTAGTATACCACAAAATCTAATTTTTCACAAATTAATTGTATATTTGTTTTTTGTATAAAATAAAATATTCTTTCAAAAAATAAATTAGGTGATTATTTTGCAATATAAACTTAAGAAATTTCTATTAACCATTTTGATAATTATAAACTTTGGATTTTTAAATTTCAAAAATTCCAAAATTCCATTAAAAATTAAATGCATTATGGATAATTATCAAATTGATGAACAATTTTTTAATTCACTTTCTCGTTTTTCGACCTTTAACGAAGAATTGTTTTTAGATTATTATTTATTTAGTAAAACTCTTAGTGAACCACTAAATTACATTTATATTTTAAATTATGTCAATTATCCTAATTTTTTAAGTTTTAATGATTTAAATCATCCAGCCTTAACTGACCCTATTGTTTTTGTAAATCCTAAATTTTATCTAAATGAAAATTTCATCCCAAACGGACTAATTGAAATAAAGAATTATTCTTTTGTTAAAAGAAATTCTAATCCTTTATGGATGCCAAATCTTGTTAGTGATTATCAATTATTATGTGATTTTTTATTACTTCATAATTATGAACTTTCAATTTTTTCAGCCTACAGAAGTTTTTCTTATCAAGAAAATTTATATAATTCTTCTAATCCCTATACCGCAAAGCCTGGTCATTCTGAGCATCAAACAGGCCTAGCAATTGATATTTCAACCTTAAAGATTGGCTTGACTATACATTTTAAAGATAGTCCAATTTATTCATTATTAAAAGATAATGCGCATTTATTTGGTTTTGTTTTACGATATCCAATTGATAAAGAAGATATCACTGGTTATCCCTTTGAACCATGGCATTATCGTTATGTTGGCAAAGATATCGCAAATATTATGTATAGTGAGAATTTATGTTTAGAAGAATATTTTTATCAATATGTTTTGCTTGATTATTAAAAATGCCCACACTTAATTAATTATCATGAATATTATATAATAAGAGGTGATAGTATTTTTAACAATCCACAAAATAATTATAAAAATTGTTTAGGTAATCAATCTAACAATTCAAGGTTATGGCTTTTAGCAGGTGCCGTTATTTTAACAGCCCCTTTCTGGTTTGGTCGTAATAATAATTGTTGTAATAACGCTGTGCAACCAAGTTATTACAATCAACCAAATTACTACCCTCAACCAAATTATTATAATCAACCTAGTTATTATTACGGGCCAAATTATAATACTAGTCCTTATCCTTACGGAATTCCTTATTAATTGTCTTTATAAAAATAACAGACCAAAAAAGTCTGTTATTTCTTTTTTTATTTTTTTATAATTTGATAAGTTCCATTATAGTCGATTAAATAAGCATTATTCGGACAAAGTTTACTTGAAATTATTGCTTTAGCGATAAATGTTTCAACATTTTTTTGAATAAACCGTTTGATTGGTCGCGCACCATATTCAGGTGAATAACTATTATCGATTACTTGGCGTTTTAGATTTTCTGAAAAATCGATATGAATATTATTTGCCTCAACGCGCGATTTTAAATCATTTAACATCTTATTAACAATTTGAATTTGAACACCTTTTGAAAGTGAATTAAACATAATGATTTCATCAATTCGATTTAAAAATTCTGGCTTAAAATTGTTTCTTACTATATTCATTACTTTTTCATTAGTAGATTGTTCAGGATGAAGTAAATATTCACTACCTAAATTTGATGTCATAATGATGATTGTATTTTTAAAGTCAACTGTTCTTCCTTGTGAATCAGTAATTCTTCCATCATCTAAGATTTGTAGTAAAACATTGAAAATGTCTCTGTGAGCTTTTTCAATTTCATCAAATAAAACTATTGAATATGGTTTTCTTCTTACTGCTTCAGTTAACTGGCCACCTTCATCGTAACCAACATATCCTGGAGGCGCTCCAATTAAACGTGATACAGAATGAGGTTCCATGTATTCGCTCATATCAAATCTTACAATATGTGATTCACTATCAAATAAGGCTTCTGCTAAACTCTTGCATACTTCTGTTTTTCCGACTCCAGTTGGTCCTAAAAATAAGAATGATCCAATTGGTCTGTTTTCGTCTTTTATTCCCGCTCTTTGACGAATTATAGCATCACTTACAAGTTCTAATGCCTCATCTTGACCAATTACACGTTTTTGTAACGTTTCTTTTAATTCTAATAATTTATCAATATCGCCTTTCACAAGTTTTGAAACGGGAATTCCCGTTGATGATGATACAATTTTTGCGATATCTTCTTCTGTTACTTCTTCTGATAACATTCTTTCTTCTTTTTCATTCTTTACACTATTTACTTCTGCTTCAAGTTTTGGAATGTCATTATATTGAAGTTTTGCGGCTGTATCGTAATCACCCGAGTTTAATGCGGTTTCATAATCAAAGCGAGCTTTTTCAAGTCTTTCTTTAGCGCGTTTTGCATTAGCGATTTCTTGTTTTTCTTTTTCCCATTGTTTTGTCATTACTTCTTCTTTTTCATGTAAAGTAACCAATTCATCTTTGATTTTTTCTAACCGATTCTTGCTTAATTCATCTTTTTCTTTTGTAAGAGCCGTTTTTTCTATTTCAAGCTGCATAATATGTCTTTTTAATGTATCTAATTCTTGTGGCATTGAATCAAGTTCAGTTCTAATAGATGCGCATGCTTCATCAATTAAATCAATTGCTTTATCCGGCAAATACCTATCTGTTATGTATCGATTAGAAAGTGTCGCCGCAGATATAATTGCATTATCACTTATTCTTACCCCATGATGAGTTTCAAACCGTTCTTTTAAACCCCTTAAGATACTAATTGTATCTTCAAGTGTTGGTTCATCGACCATTACTTTTTGAAATCTTCGTTCTAGTGCACTATCTTTTTCAATGTATTGACGATATTCATTTAAAGTTGTTGCGCCGATACAATGAAGTTCACCACGTGCTAACATTGGTTTTAGCATATTACCTGCATCTAATGCTCCATCTGCTTTACCTGCACCAACAATTAGATGAATTTCATCGATAAATAAAATTATTTCTCCATTACTATCTTTAATCTTATTAAGTACTGCTTTTAATCTTTCTTCAAATTCACCTCTAAATTTTGCTCCAGCAATTAAAGCCCCCATATCTAGTTCATAAATATGTGCTTTTTTTATTGATGTTGGCACATCATCCCTAATAATTCGCATTGCTAATCCTTCTAGAATAGCCGTTTTACCTACCCCTGGTTGTCCTATTAAAATAGGGTTGTTTTTTGTTTTTCGCGATAGAATTTTAATTACTCGTGAAATTTCTTCATCTCTACCAATAACAGGATCAATTTTGCCAGCTTGGGCTAATTCGGTAATGTCACGTCCAAATTTTTCAAGAATTTTTTCATCTTTACTATAATCTTGCATTTCCATAATATTAATCCTCCTTTAGCACTCCGATATTTCGAGTGCTAATATATTATACCACTTTTATTTAGCACTGTCAAGAGCTAAGTGCTAATTTTTTAAAAAATTTGAAAAAGTTAGGATTTCTCCTAACCTATTTTACCCGTTTTTGATAATAATTATAATACGGGTAATAATAATATGGATAATAATAAGGATTATAATAAATTGGTTTTACAACTTTTGGTTTAACGTATTTTAAATTTATTTCATTATTTGGTTGTTTTTTCATTTCTTCTTTTATAGGCATTGCATCAATAATTTCTTCTTTCTTTATTTCTTCAACTGGTGTATATACTTCATCGTAGCTCGAAAGTTTTGGATAATAATCTTCTATAAATGGTTCGACGTCATTTAATTCTAATGTTATACTATCAGAAATTTCTGGAAGTTTTAATCTTAAACCTGGGACTAAATTATTAAATTTTTTAATATGTTTATTAACTTCCTTAATTTCTATTACATCTAAATTATAAATTAATGCAATTTTTTCAATTGTTTCGCCATTTCTCACGATATGATAATTCAAAGAAGTCACTCCTATGTTTGATTTTCATTTAGAAAATCTTCGTTTATTTCGTTTTCGAAATCATCACAGGCATCAATTGTATCGCATTGTTCAAAAACTGTAATTACCATTTTTGTTTCACCAATCACTTCAACTATAACTTCAAATACCACATCTACTTCTATACCACAATCAGTTATTTTCGCATTTGTGCAAGTTGGTTGTTGAATAATTCTCGCAACAGTATCACAATGTTCACTAATAACATTATCACAAATTATTTCTCTAACTTTAATTGTTCCATTATAATTTGAAGTATGTCTTGCAATTTCTGTGTGACAATTATTATCATCCGCATACCATACATCAATTTCAAAAGAACCAGAAAGTTCTACTTTCTTGCTTTTTTCATTTAAGTTAGCTTCAAATTCATGATTAATAATCCAACAGCCTAGTACACTTGTGGCGTCAGTTGCCGGATTAATTGTATCTGTTATTCGAAAGATTTTTTTGCCTTTTGCTACAACGGCTCTTGTTACAATTTCTCTTACTTCGCTCAAAAATATCCCTCCTCAATATTAATATATTCATTAATATTATTTGTGTGACGATCCGTTTTTTTCTTTCTTGTAACATTATATACTTTTAATTATTGTTTTATGTTTAGTTTATAAACATACATTGATCTTATTTTTTATTATTGTATTTTTCGTTTTTTTTAAAATTTTACATCTAAATATGCCTTTATGAATACATATGCTACATATAAGTAATAAAAAAAGCAGGAATAATTCAAAATGACATTCCTACTTTTAAATTTTATTCATCAATTTCTTTTTGATCTGTTACTTTTCCTTGAAGATGCCAACTATAAGCTTTTTCAATTTTCACATTGACAACTTTGCCAATTAAAGATTCATCACCTGAAAAATTAACTAATTTGTTATGTCTTGAATAGCCCGTCAACATATTTTCTTTATTTTTACTGAAACCTTCAACTAATACTTCAACTACTTTTCCTTCATATTTTATATTTCCGCGATATGAGTAGTCATTTACTACTTCTAATAATTGATCAAGTCTTTCATGTTTTTGTTCTTCTGTTAAAGGATTTTCGTAAGTTGCGGCAGGAGTACCTTCTCGAGGTGAATAAATAAATGTATACGCTCCTTCATATTCAACTTCTTTAACAAGTGATAGGGTATCTAAAAATTGTTCTTCTGTTTCACCAGGAAATGCAACAATGATGTCTGTTGTAATACTTATACCTGGAACTTTTTCTTTTAATTTTTTTATTTTATCAAGATATTCTTCTCTTGTGTATTTTCTGTTCATTCGTTTTAAGACTTCATTGTTTCCTGATTGAACTGGCAAATGTAAGCTTGGCATAATATTTCCGCCTAGAGCCATTGCGTCAATTGTTTTATCGTCTAAATCACGTGGGTGAGAAGTTGTATAACGAATTCTTTGAATTTTTATTTTGTTTAAATCTTTAAGTAAATCGCCAAATGAATAGTTTATATCCGTTAAATCTTTTCCATAAGCATTTACATTTTGCCCTAGTAATGTGACTTCAACATAACCATTATTTGCAAGTTCTTCAACTTCTTTAATAATCGCTTCAGGATGTCTTGAACGTTCTTTTCCTCTTGTATATGGAACAATACAGTAAGTACAAAATTCATCACATCCATACATGATGTTTACCCATGCTTTTTTATCGCTATCACGTTTTACAGGTACATTTTCGTAAACATCACCTTCAATTGATTTTACTTCAACGACTTTTTTTGATTCTTTGATAACGTCATATAAATATTCTGGTAAACTTGTAATATTATGTGTTCCAAATACTAAATCAAGGTGTGGTGCTTTTTTCTTTATTGCAAGAATTGTTTTTTCCTCTTGAGGCATACATCCACAAATACCAACAATTAAATTTGGATTATGTTTTTTATATTTTCTAATTCTTCCTAATTCACCAAAAACTCTTTCTTCCGCATTTTCTCTTATAGCACAGGTATTAAAAATAATTAGATTTGCTTCTTCTTCTTTTTCATTATAAGTAAATCCCATTTTTTCTAATATACCAGCTATTTTTTCACTATCAGCCACATTACCTTGACATCCGTATGTTTTTAACGAATATGTTAAACCAAGTCCTAAATTTTCATATTTAGGATCTAAATTAAAATCAATAAATTTTACATTTTCTCTAAATCTTTTTCTTGCATCTTTTATTGATGGCGCAAAATATTTACTGTAATCTTTTTCTTTTTTCATGATTTATTTTTCCATTTCTATTATTTTATTTTGATAATAATCGTAATCAGTAATTCCATATACTACTTTATCGAAAACAACTCCATCATATCGCAAATAAGAATTTCGTAAAATTCCTTCTTTTCTAAATCCTAATTTTTCACATACCCGCATTGATTGGTGATTTGATTCAAAAGTACCCGCTTCAACTCTTTTTAAACGTAATTCTTTAAATGCAAATTCTAATACTTTTTCTCCTGCTTCACAGACAATTCCATTGCCCCAATAATTAGGATTTAAAGAATATCCTAATTCTGCTGAAAATCTAAAAGCCCAATTGTATAATTCGATTGTGCCAATCATTTTGTGGTTTTCTTTTAAAACAATTGCCCATACACCTAATTCACCAATTTTTTGACTATTAATAAAAGATGTAATAACATTTTCTGTATCTCGAAGAGATTTATGAGGTGGCCATCCGGCAGTTGGGCCAACTTTATCGGTTGAAGCATATTCATACATATCCTTAATATCTTGAAAGCCAATATTACGCAATATGAGACGATTGGTTACTAGAGTTGGTAAACTTGCCATTTTTTCCTCCTATGCAAAAAGTTGGCAAAGCCAACTTTTCTTCTTTTATCTTAGACTTTCAACAATAAACTTTATTGCTGTTCTTTCTTCACCATCAATGACAATATCACTGAAGGCAGGAATACAAACTAAATCTTTCCCCATTGGTGCAACGTAACCTCTTGCGATAGCAATTGCTTTTACTGCTTGGTTTAGTGAGCCAGCTCCAACTGCTTGAATTTCAACTTTTTCTTTTTCACGAAAAGCATTCGCAAGAGCTCCCGCTACTGAATTTGGTTTTGATTTTGATGAAACTTTTAATACTTCCATAATTTTTCCCCTTTCATTTCTTAAATAATATAGTATTTATTCATCAGTAATAGTAATTTTCTATTACCAATATTATTTTACTATATTTACAATGTCGAAAGATGTCACTTTATGGTTTGTTTCATTAATATCTACAACAAGTCCACAGAATTGTCGTTTGCCTTCTTCCATTGGAACATGTCTTGTAGGCATTCCTGTTAAAAATTTTTTAATAATCATATTAGGATTAACACCTATGACACCATTAAGAGCGCCTGTCATTCCTAAGTCAGTCATGTACATTGTACCTTTTGGCAAGATTCTAGCATCATTTGTTTGCACGTGTGTATGCGTTCCAACAATGATGTCTATTTTGCCATCAAAATACAACCCATAGGCTATTTTTTCTGATGTAGCTTCACCATGAAAATCACAAATATATAAATCGCTTTTTACGTTTTCCAAAAGTTCTTCGGTCTTTTTAAAAGGACAATCAAGTGCATTGTTATCAAATGTTCTTCCAAGAACTTGAAAAACAGTTATTTTGGTTTGATTATAATTAATTGTGACATAACCTTGACCAGGTACACCACTTGGATAATTTAATGGTCGCACTAACTTTTTAGCATTATCGATAAATCTTAAAATATCCGTATTACCAAATGTATGATTTCCCATTGTAACTACGTCAACATGATTGGCAAGTAAAAACTGATAATATTTTTCAGTAATACCATTGCCGTGAGCTATGTTTTCGCCATTAGCGATAATAAAATTTAATTGATATTTTTCTTTTAATTTTGGAAGTGTTTCTTCAAACATCTCCCTACCAGCAACACTAAAAATGTCACCAACTAATAAAATACGCATTTTTTAAATCTTTCTAGCGAGCAACTTCTTGAGCTCGAGTTTCTCTAATTACAACGATTTTAATTGTACCAGGATATTGCATTGTTGATTCGATTTTTGCTTTAATATCATGAGCAAGTTTGTATGCAGCTGCATCGTCAACTTCATCTGGTTTTACCATAATTCTAACTTCACGACCTGCTTGAAGAGCATATGCTTTTTCAACACCTTTAAATTCATTTGTTAAGTCTTCAAGTTGTTGTAATCTCTTAATATAGCTATCTAAAGATTCGGAACGTGCACCTGGACGTGCTGCAGATAAAGTATCGGCTGCCGCAACTAAGTGTGCAATAATTGTTTTTGCTTCAGTATCACCATGGTGAGATGCAATAGCATCAATTACTGTTTCATTTTCTCTAAATTTAGTCGCAAGTTCAACCCCAATATCAACGTGGCTTCCTTCTTGTTCATGGTCAGTTGCTTTACCGATGTCATGTAATAATCCTGCCCTTCTTGCTAAAACTTCATCTTCACCAATTTCTGCTGCTAACTTTCCAGCAAGAAATGCAACTTCTTTTGAATGTGCTAAAGCATTTTGACCATAACTAGTTCTAAAGTGTAAGCGCCCGATTAGTTTAACAAGTTCAGGATGAATTTTTCCAACACCTGCTTCGAATACAGCTTTTTCACCTTCTTCGCGCATTTCCATTTCAAGTTCTTTTGTACATTTGCTATAAACTTCTTCTATGCGAGGTGGTTGAATTCTACCATCTGTAACTAATACTTCTAAAGTTCTTCTTGCAATTTCTCTTCTAATTGGATCAAAGCAAGAAATTACAACAGAATCAGGTGTGTCATCTATAATTAAGTCAACTCCTGTTACTTGTTCAATTGCACGAATATTTCTTCCTTCTCTTCCGATGATTCGTCCTTTCATTTCATCATTTGGAAGAGCAACAACAGAAACAGTTTTTTCTTGAACAGTTTCATTCGCATATTGTTGAATTGCATTTGCTAAAATAACTTGTGATTTACGTGTCACTTCATATTTCGCTTTTTCAACTTCGTCTTTAATATAAATGGCAATTTCGTTTGACATTTCATTTTCGACTTTTTCTAAAACTATTGCACGGGCATCACTATTTGATAATCCTGCAATTTCTTGTAGTTTCTTTTCTTGGTCTTGGATTAATTCTTCAACTTTTTCGCTACGTTTTTCAACTTCATTTCGACGTGTTTCTAGTTTATTTTCTTTTGCAATTAAACTATCTTCACGTTTATCTAAATTAATTGAACGTGAATCAAGAGCAGCTTCCCTACGTTCAAGTTTTTTATCTTGATCTTGTAATTCAGCTTTTTTCTCTCTTACTTCTTTTTCATGACTAGCTTTTAAAGATGCAATTTCTGATTTTGCTTCAGAAATTAAATCTTTTTTGTTTTTTTCTGCTTCTTTATATGCATCATCAATAATCTTTTCTGCTTCTTTGCCAAGCTTATGATATTTATCTTCAGTTTGCTTAGTTCCTTCTGTAACACCTTTGTTAAATCCATCAGTATTACCACGAGCATAAGATTTTTTTGTAACTAAATAAATACCTACACCAGCACCCGCAAGAGCAATAAATATAACGATAATGAGAACCCATCCCGATACCATAAAACTACTACTAAGTAATAATAATTTTGGCATTTTATTTTTCTCCTTCTATATATTTTATCAAATCATAATCGATAAAAATTTTATTTCGTATAAATATATTATACATTATTTCATTAAAAAAGTCAAACAAATAAAATAATAGTTTCCGATAAAATTTACAATTCTATCTTCCTTATTTTATTTTTCTTGAATTTGCTATTAAATTTTTTCCTATTTAATCAAATTAATTGTATCATCAATTATGTCAATTGTTTTTCCATTTAATATATAATCTAAGTTTTCTTTAATTATCTTGATATTAGTATTTTTTAAATATGCCAGATAATAAGGATTTTCATAAATTATTTGCATTGCAATATATCTTTTAACATTTTTATTTTCTTTTAATTGTTTTTCAATTAAATTAATAGCTTTTTCAATTGAATTATTAAGATGAGGTATAGTGTTTTTAATGTATTTTTTATTTAAAATATTTGGTATATTTTTTATATTTTGAATAATTGGAACACCTAAAATGTTTTCAAAACGCAAATTTTTTTGATAATCTATTTTATTCGGAATAACTACTATTAATGTAACATCAATATCCATTAAAAAAACTATTAATTTAATATTTTTTAAAATATCATCAGTTATAAAAATTATTCCTTCTATCTCATTATTTTTAATTTCATTTTGCAATTTTTCATTACTATCACTAATTTCTTTTATATTCACAATGTTATACACTGATTCATTGCTTTTTAAATTTTTTAATGTATTAATTGTAAGTATCATTTTTAACCTCCACATTAATAATATATGCTATTATAATATTTTAATCTAATATA
The DNA here is from genome assembly GCA_964453965.1 of uncultured Staphylococcaceae bacterium. GTDB lineage: Bacteria > Bacillota_I > Bacilli_A > ML615J-28 > CAG-313 > CAYVQA01. Next base: position 21,649 of record CAYVQA010000004.1, on the reverse strand, counting down.
TTATTTTAGTTGCTAGTTTTTTTATTTTGTGGTAAAATTTTATAAATGGAGGATTACTATGCAAATTAAATATCCAAATGGTCAAAAGCCTAAAAATACAATTTTAGAAAATCCAATTAAGAAAACCAAAAATCTTAAAAAATCACATTTAGGGGTTAGTTTTGAAGACGCAATCAATGAATCAAATAATTACTATTTAAAAATAAATCGTGCAGTTATTTATAAAAAACCTACTCCAATTCAAATCGTTAAAGTTGACTATCCATCGCGTAACAAAGCTAAAATCAGTGAGGCTTATTATAAAACACCATCTACAACTGATTATAATGGCATTTACAAAGGAATTTACATTGATTTTGAAGCTAAGAGTTGTCATGAAAAACGATTTGCATTCAAAAATATCTATCCACATCAAATTGAACATTTAAGAAAAATAAAAGAACATGGTGGTATTGCATTTTTATTAATTGAATTTTCTATTTATAATCGTGTCTTTATTTTTAAAATTGAATCTTTACTTAATTATTATGAAAAATCATTAAGTGGCGGTGAAAAAAGTATCCCATTTGAAATATTTGAAAATGAAGGATTCGAAGTTAAAGTTGGTTTTAATCCTAGATTGTGTTATCTTGATCAAGTTGATATTGTATATAAAGATTTTTTTAAACATTAATATAAAATAAAACAGGTCATCATTTTGGCCTGTTTTCATTTTTTTTAAATTTATTTTAATTCCATTTTTATTTCAATATCATTATCTTTTACAACTACTTTACCATATGAACCATTAATAATTGGCATTGATGGCGCAAAATGTCCTAAATCAACATCAAAAGCACAAGGAACATTATATTTTTTAATAACATCATAAACTGCTTCAATATGATCAATATCTAATATTGCGTTTTCACCATTTAAAGCTCTACCAATGATAAAACCTTTAACATATTTAAACCATCCAGCTTGATCTAACTGATAAAAAGCTCTTCTAATTACCATAACATTTAAATCACAAGCTTCTAAATACCAAATAATACCATCATTTTGATATTTTTCCACAAATTCTTTTACATGATCAAATTTTGTTCCTAAAGTTAATAATAGTACATCTAAACATCCACCTAGCAGTCTTCCTTCAATTGCAAAATTTTTTGGGAATGCGGTAATGATTGTATCTTCAGTTAGATTTAAACCTTCTAATGGATCATCCGATTCTTTCCATTGTTTTTCCCATTTACCATATCCTTTAACGGTAAGTTTTTCGCCTGTTAATAATTTGTATCCATCAGTTATTGAGTCATGCCATGGAGTAATACCAAATTGACCTGCACAAGGACCATAAATACTTGCGATGTCACAAATAGTTGTAAGTAAAAATGTTAAATTAGTATTATCAGAAAAGCCCATAAACCATTTTGGATTTTTCTTTAAAATATTAAAATCAATATATGGAACAATTTCACACATTAATTCGCCACCACCAACAGATATAATTATATCTGTGGTATTATCGCTAAAATAATCATTGACTTCTTTTGCACAAAGTTCTTTGGTGTTGCTTAATGCTTTTAGATTTGTAAAACAATTTGGACCACATTCAACCGTATGTCCAATAGATTCTAATACCTTTTTAGCGTTGATTAATCTTGTTTCATATGGTTCAGTTGTACAACCAAGTGAAGGCGCAATGAAACTAATTTTACCATTTTTTTGTAAAAATTTTGGATAAATCATTATTATTCACTCTTTTTTTCGATTAAATTTTCTCTAACTTTAGTTTCAATTTCTTTTGTAAAATCAGGATGAGCAGCAAGATATTCTTTAACATTTTCTCTGCCTTGTCCTAATCTTTCACCATTATATGAGAACCACGCACCTGATTTATCAATAATATCTAAATTAACAGCCATATCTAATACTTCACCAGTATAAGAAATACCTTTTCCGTAAATTAAATCAATTTCAGCTTGTTTAAATGGTGGTGCTACTTTATTTTTGACAACTTTTACTCTTGTGATATTTCCAATTGCCTCAGTACCTTGTTTTATTTGATCAACACGTCTAACATCTAAACGGATTGTTGCATAAAACTTTAAAGCTCTACCGCCAGATGTTGTCTCGGGACTTCCAAATAAAACCCCAACTTTTTCTCTTATTTGATTAATAAAAATTGCAACAGTTTTTGTTTTACTAATTGTACCAGCAAGTTTTCGCATTGCTTGACTCATTAATCTTGCTTGCAAACCAACATGTGAAGCACCCATATCGCCTTCAATTTCCGCCTTTGGAACTAGTGCAGCAACGCTATCGATTACGATAATATCAATTGCATTACTTTTAACTAATGAGTCAACAATTTCTAATGCCTGTTCACCATTATCTGGTTGTGATAAAATTAAATTATCGATGTCTACACCTAAAGCTTTAGCATATGATGGATCTAAGGCATGTTCTGCATCGATAAATGCCGCATATCCACCTTTCTTTTGGGCTTCTGCAATCGCATGAAGGGCAAATGTTGTTTTACCACTTGACTCTGGTCCATAAATTTCAATAATTCTTCCTTTAGGATAACCACCTACACCAAGTGCCATATCTAAAGCAATTGAGCCACTCGAAATTACTTCAATTTCTTCAAGAGCTCGATCTCCTAGTTTCATTACTGCACCTTTACCATGAGCTTTTTCAATTGCTTTAAATGCTTCTTGTAAAGCTTTCTCACGAGAATCAGTACTAGTTTCTACTTTTTCTTTTTTTTCAGCCATTTTTTCCTCCTATTTTGACTCTAAGATTATATTTTTTCCTTTAATTAGATAGTCAATTCCACTCCATAAAGTGAAAAATACTGCTACATACATTACAATTGAAATACAAATGTTAACAGCTAAGTTATTCATTGTGCCAAGTACAAGTAATAAAACAATCAATAAAAATTGAACATTTGTTTTAATTTTTCCTAACATTCCTGCCGCAATTACTTGTCCTTTTTCTGCAGCTAACATTCTCAATCCACTAACCATAAATTCACGTGCTAACATTACAATAATTACCCAACCAGTTAAAACATTATCTTGATTAAGTAATAAAACCATAGTCGCAAATACTAACATTTTATCCGCAAGTGGATCCATAAATTTTCCAAAACTTGTTACTAAATTTCTTTTTCTTGCAATGTGACCATCTAAAAAATCTGAAAATGCGCCAAGCAAGAAAATTACAACCATTATTATATTATTTAAAGTAAGATATCCAAAAAAGACTTCTTCTTTTAAAGGACTAATTAAATCAACAATTACAATCAAAGGAATTAATAAAAATCTAAAGAGTGTAATTTTATTTGGTAAATTCATATTCAAATATCACTTTCTATTTCATTATATATGCGTATTATACCATATTTTCACTTATTTTGCAAGCATGATTATTTGCGAAAATTTTCAAAAAAATTATTAATTAAAAAATGGTCGACTTCTTCAAAATCAACCAGATTTTTAAAATCAACCATTATTTTACTTTTATAAAATCACTAAAATGAATATTAAGTGTATATGATGCAGATCCTTTTTTGCCAATTTCTGTATCTCTATCTGACTCAAGCCATGCCCAATCTAATGCACATAATATTTTCGAATTAGCCTCAACTGTTAAATTGTTAACATTTATTTCTTTAATATTTTTCCATACTTCATTGCCAAAATTAGCATTTGCAATTCGGAAGCGATATTTCATATTGATATTTTCTTCATTATCATCAGTAAAATTTATATTACATTTAAATGAGAAATCATTTGTATTTGCAATATAAAAATAATAAGTTTCTTTACGGCCTGGATAAATTATTTTTTTACCATCTAAATTAGGATCATTAAAAACATCAATATTTTTTGAAAAAGTCCAAGAATCTAAAAATATATTGCCTTCATTATCTAAAATATCAAAAGTTGGATATTTTTCTTTTGTGTTTGCTTTATAAATATAGCATGTAGTAATTCCTGTTAAAAAAATTAGTCCTACTAAAATTATCAAAAACATTTTAAGATTATTAAGAATATTGATACTACTTTTAACAACTAATTCTGGAATCCTTATTTCATCTTCTTTATCAATAAATGTACCATCTAAAATAGTCTCATAATCGCTTACAAAATCATAATTATTATATGTTTGATTTTTTTCAGTTTCTAAATCGCGCATTAAAACGCCAATTAGATTAATAGCTAAATTAAGTTTTTCATCATTATCGACGTACATTTCAATATAGCCATTAGATACTAAAACTTCATCTAGTTTTTTTATATCATCTTTAAATTTTTTAATTGTTTTCTTTTTATTAAATTCAAGTCGAATTTTAATTATTCCTCTATAAATTGCCAAATGAGCAACTATTGAATTTAGCAATTTAAATGATTCATAATTATCTTGGAATTCTGAATACAAATTATAACTAAGTAATTCATTTTTAAGGATGCTATAATATTTTTTTGTACTAATTCTTGATTGATGTAATTTATTAACAAAATTCATTGGAATAATGATTGCTTTTTTTTCATCACAAACATAATATCCATTTTCATCATATGAAAAAATTTGATTGTCATTTTTATCATAATCTTTCATAGGCAAAACTCCTTAATTTTTATTTCTCTTTATCAAAAAATTCAACTAATTTTAATTTTTTTGATAAAGAGAGGGACCATTTATTATCCCTCTCTATTGAATATCATTTTAATTTTCTGTTGGTAATATTTGTTCAGCAGTTAAAGTAATTTTGGCAGTTAATTTTAAAAGATTTTCTGCAGTACCAAATTTTGTGTCACTTGCATCATCGGTAGTTACCCATTTCCAATATACAGTATATGTTTTATCCGTATTGTCAGTATTATTTACATCAATATCAAAACTTCCTATTTGGTTCAAATCTGTAAAAGTATCACTATCACTTAGAGAACTTCCATCAGCTTTAACACAGAATTTTATTGGTGTAGCATCTCCGCTAAGTTTATTACCACTTGCATCAACAAGTTCTCCGCCAATTGTAATTTTAACAGATACTTCTGACTTATTTGTTACAACAATTTGAAAACTACCATTTGATCCAGGTGCAACAAGTTTTTCTGTATTAACATTTTTCTCATTTTCATCTTGTTTAATATTTTTTAATGATGTATCAAAAATATTTATTTGTGCATTGTTTTCAATTTTTGTTGTACCATTTTTAAAAGTAACATCAAATTTTGCAACTCTTGCTGTGTCAGTTGCAGTAACAGTACTTGTATATCTTGCCCATGCATTAGTGATAAAGCATGTTGAAACCAATACTAATGCTACACAAAATAAACCTAATTTAAAAGTTAAATTTTTTTTCATTTTTTGTCTCCTTATTTATAAAAATTTAATTCATTTCGTTTGAATTATTATCCGATTCTTTTAATTCTTCTTCAAGAGCAGCTTTTTCTGCTTTTAATTTTTCTAGTTCTGCTTCTAATTCCGATGTTTTCTTTAAAGCATCTTGTCTTATTTGTTTTTTTGCAACAACAACATCATAAATAATTATGGCTCCAATAGGTACACCAATAAAAATTAATATTCCATACCAATGTTGTAAAAAATCAACAAATGCGCCTACACCGGCAATTCTTGTTCCATGATATTCTCCAACTATCAAATTTGGATCAGTTGTAAAATTATCAACTGATGGGTTATGTATACCATATGTTCTAAGCACCCATCCTGATTCATTTGTTGTTTCATATTTTGACGCTCGTTCTACTTTTGCAATTTTATGAATTACAACAGCCCATCCTCCAGTTTCTTTGTTCGGATATTTAAATGCAATTACTTTTCCAACTAATTTTTTATTTACTTCTTCTTGGTCAGCTTCGTTTTTTGTTTTTAAATATTCATTGATATTTGTTTCTTTTACAAAAATCAAATCGTGTTTATTAATTGCTTTTGCATTCGACCAAATAAAATTTTCATCATTTAAAGCTATTCTTGCTTCATTTTGACGTTGTTCAAGATTATTATTGGCTAATTCCATAGAATCAGACATATTGACAAGTGGAACTGAACCAAACATTGATGGTACTTCATCTGGGTTGATAACAGTTTTTGCTAAATAAACTATATCAATTAGTAAAATCGGGCCCATAATACATAGAAGCACTATACCAATAACATTTAATATTTTTTCTGATTTTGTTTTTTTATTCTTTAAATTATTATCTAGTTCGCTCATTTGAAACGCTCCCATATTTTGAATCTAAATTTTTTTAGACTCCTACTAGATATTAGTATAACATTTTTTTGTGCATTTTTCAACAAATTTGTCTTTATTTTATGTATAATAGACGATTTATTAATTTTGTTTGCTCGATTCACAAAAAAATGTTTATTTGTTAATTATTAAAATGTATATGATGTTCTTATTTCTCCCATTGCAGGTTTTGCATTTAAAGAACATTCGATTAATTGAACAGCTGATATTGAATAATTTTGTTCTAAGCCATTAATTTTGATATCAAAATTGTCACCACCGACTTTTTCAAGAATTGTCGATAAGTCAAAATAAAGTACATTTAAATTTTCACCTTTTATTAATGGTTCATATTCGATCCCGTTTATCAATAAGGTGATATTATTAATATTTGTAACAATATTTCCTGTTTGATCTTTTATTTGTATAGCCATAACAAATCTTTTTCCTTCATGTCTTGTATCACCAATAATATTTTCTCTTAATGTATAAATAGAAAGATTTTTTTCCATTTTTATTTTAAATGTTTTGGACATATTATTATAGCTTGCTGTTAATGTTATTTCATCTTTTTCGCTAGTTAAAGTTAAAACATTGTTCTCTATTATAGCGCTACCACTATTTATTGTCCAATTTAATCCGGTAACATTTGGTAAAAGAATGCTTGAAGTTGTTTTAATTGGCAAAATAATTTCATTAAAAAGATCCGTTGTCATTGTGTTTTGAATTATTATTTTGAAAGTTCTAGTTATGACAGTATTAACTGTTTCATATCTTGCTTTTAATGTAATTGTTTGTGGTGTTGTAACTTTATCAATCATCAAAACATTGTTTTCAATTGAAACTTCTTGAGAAGATACACTCCATGTCAATCCATTTTTAATTGGCAAATCAATATTCTGATTACTAAAATTAGGAATATAAATATCTTCTAGTTCAAAATTTGCAAACTCTAATTCATAAAGCTTTGGACTATTAATAATCATTAACCCAATTTTTGCTAATCTAATTTCTTGGTTTGAAGTTTTTTCAATTTTAAAGTATTTATATCCTTTTGAGATATTAAATGCAATTACATAATCAATATACATTTCGCTTGTAATTGTAATTATTTCAACAGTTTCATAAGATATATCATCACTTGAAGCAGATATTTTAATCGTGCCTTTGTTATATCCAAAATTTAATATTAATTTTTCGATACCATTTTTGATTTCATTTGATTTAATAATGGTATCATTTTTTTCTGATTTGTCAAAGAATCTAATTCGATTGTTTTCTGTAAGTTCTCCATTAAAAACATTGATATTAAAAACGCTAAATTTCTTGTCATCAACAAAATGATATAAAGAGTTTGTATCATCATTTTCTCGTTCAAGCATTGTTGTTCTTGAAGGTGTTATTGTATAAGTAGTTTTTTGACAAGCATCCTCTAATTCTAATTTTTCATAGAGAACATCCTCAATTGGAATATTTGTAAATGTATTATGAGAACGAATTCCTGATAAATAGTTGTCATTTTCATCAACGTATCCAACATATAGATGATAATTAACATATTCACCATATAAGCGTTCATTTTGATCATAACTATTTTTATTATATCCATTTGGTGGAATTATTACAAAATAATAGATTTCTGATAATGATTCATAGTCTTGAAGTAACTCTTCAAAAGTCATTTCTATAAATGCTTTTTCGTTGCTATTATAACTTGTAAAATCAGTAAGTTTAATTTTATTAATATTATCTTCTGTTACAATATATTTTCCAAGGATCGTTTGTGAAGTATAATCATTACTATTGATGATTTTATTGTAATAAACTTCAACAGCAGTACCTTTTTCTAAATATCTCGGTAATATTGAAGTTGTATTAGTATTATAATCAAACGAATCTTCAAAAAATTCTAATAATAATTCACGATTTTTGATTAAATTGTTATTGCCGTTTTTAGGATTATAAATATATGATTCACCTTTTTTATGATTAACAACATATTTATATGTGTAAATACCATCCTCTGGTAATATTTCATCATTGACAGATGCGGTATTTTCGCCAACAATAACTTCTGAATTTGAAATTTTTGTTGAAATTACCAAATATCCTTTTATATCTTCAGGTGCAATATAATATAAATACATATTTTCATGATATTTTTCAATTGCAATTTCAGTTATTTGTTGATTTTCTTTTGTTCCTGTAATAATGTACGCATCAACATCAGCTTCACCAATAAAGTTATCATCTTTAACAATTGTAAAAACAAAGCCACGATTATTATTGATTGGGATTGTTACATTTTTATTTAGCAAATTATTATATTCATCTTTATTTACTTCATATAAAAAATCTTGATTAAAACTAGTTACAATATGAGTTCCTGGAGCTTCTACTAATTCAATTAAAAAGCTCCATCTAGCATAAAAGACATATGATGTATTAATTTTTATTGATGATTCTTGTTCTAAAATTTCATCAAAGTTTTTTCCATATGATGTAATTGACGTTGAATCATCAATTAAGTAAAATCCAGTAAATAAATATCCAAACGACTCATTATTTGCTTTAGTGGTCCATTCATCTATTTCTTGTTTATATTTATCAGTAAACACATCTTTAAATGTCAAGCCTGATTTTACTTTATATGTCATTATTGTTTCATTTGTTTCACTAAATTTAGGATTAAATGTTTCAGTTTGAAGATGAAATTCAATTGTAAAATTGACTGGGAATGAAATGTTTATTTTGATATTTCCGTTAATAATTTGTTCAGATGTTTCATTATTAATATTAGGAATTTTCAATAAATATGAAGTATTGTTATTATCAAAATTTGTAATTTGCAATCCATCTTCATTATAAATCCATTGATATTTTAATTCGCCATTTTCATTTTCTTCTAAGAGATTGTATTTTTGATTATCAACATCTATTATGAATGAATCTGGGAATCCACCACAGTAAGTTGAAACATCAATTGCTAAATTATAAGAACTAGCGTCGGTCGCAAAAGGCAAACCAGAAACTGAAGCACCTTCAGCTGTATAACTAACATTATATTTTGTAACAATAATAAAATATATCGTTATAACTTCAGTTTTATCTTCTTTTAAAGTTATAGTTACCTCATAAATTATTTGCGAATTTTCATTTGATGATGTTGTTAACTCTCCATTAGATCTAATTGTGCCAGCATCTTCACTATTTAATGCATATTCAACATCTTGAATATGTAATTCTGAATTAATAATTGTTTCTGATTCATTTTTCCTTCTTAAAAGAGGAATAATTTTATACGATGTATTTGATTGAAAATAATACGGATTATCTTTTGTGATGCCAAAATCAACACTTGATTCATTCATTGGTGGTGTATAACTTGCTAGAGTTCCGCCAACTAATTCATATTTATTAGCATAAAGATTAAATTTTAAACATTGATTAGAATATTTTATTTCTGTATTTGTTGTTCCGCCAGTATAAAGTATTGCATATAAGATTGCATCATCAACTAATTCCTTGTTTGGAGTAAATTGCAACTCATAATTAATCATTAAATAATTGTTTTGCGTATCATATTCATAAATTTCAGATGTATATATATAACTGCCATAGCCTGATAAAGAATTTTCATCTAATGTTACTTCTTCAGTTTTATTATCTATGATGCTGTACCATTTTAAATAATGACTCGGCGGAAGTTTGTTACTTATTAAATCTATATTAATTACCGAAAATTTTATTTTAATTGTCTGAATTGTTGATTTCAAATTTATATCAGTTTCATTACAATTAAAGATTGTTTTGTTTCCATTAACTTCGTATTCGATTGTAGTTTTATCTTTTTCAACATATCCGATATCATATAAATACTTGATTTGTTCTGTTTTAGTTATAAATTGATATTTATTATCAACAATATTATTATAATAGTATTCTTCATCATCTACAAGATATGATTGTTCAAAAGAATTATCTGTAAATTTAAAATCATCAGAATTTTTTCCACAAATAAGATGACTTTTACCTAATTTAAACCATCCATCATTAACTATTTCATCTTGATTACTATATTGACTTGAATTTTGGCTACTTCCATTTTCTTTTATGTTTATCCATATTTCTATTTCTGTTGTTGAATTTTCTTTTAAAACCGTTAATTCTATTTCTGATGTATCATTACTTTTCCAATTTGAAGTAAAATTATCTTTTTCATTTTCTGTGGTTGTTTGGATAAATAGTTTAATACTTCCTGATGAACTATTTGTACTATCAAAGCCAAATAATTCTGATACAGTTTTCGTTTCATTAACAGTTGTAAATTCTTTATCGCTAAAATCTAGTTCGTTACCTGTAGCATCTATAAAACTATTGATGTTTTTTACATAATAACTATTATCTAATTTATTAATATTTCCATAAATATATTCTTTTGTGTAAGTTTTAGTTTCTGTGCTATCGCTTGCGGTAATAATTGAATTTGTGTAAAAATTTTCAACAATACTATTCGTCGTATTAGTACTTGCAAAAACTGCTGCCGAAATGCTTTTGGTATTAGTATTATCTGTATTGTTATTGATGATATTACTTGAACAGTTTGATGAAACAACTGATTCAATTAAAGCAGAATTATAAATTGATAATGATGCGGTTGTATATGAACCGACAATACCACCAGCATGAGCACAACCTCTTTGAAAACTAATTTGACTTGATGCGTCTACTGATGAAGTAATTTTTGTTTTATAAACTGCCGCATTTTTGATTATAGCTGCGCCACTCCAGGTAATTGTTCCTAGAATTCCGCCTGTATAAACCTCAATTCGTTCATTTCCATTTCCATTAATTTCTGAATTAATGATTTTTGCGTTATCAATACTAATTGTTCCACCATTTGAATCTGCGTAACAAGCACCAACAATTCCACCAGAATAAATATCGGGATTACCATAATTAGCATTTTTATCAATTGTTGCATTACCATAAATATTAACATTTTTTACAAATGTGTTTGTAATTGTTTGTGATGTTTTTGTAAGGCTGGTATCGTTTAATAATTTTGAAAAGCCAATAATCCCACCAACAAAAGCTGAATTCGGATCACGGTGTCCTTGCATTACTATTTGTGTTTTATTTGTTTCATTTCCTTCTAAAGTAATGTTATTAATATTTAGTTCCCCTCTAGTACATCCAAAAACGCCACCTACATTATTTTCATTTGTATAATTAGCACATCCTGAGCCATTATTAATTGCTTTAGTATTTTGGATACCTTGAATATTAACAGATGAACCGACCTCAATTTGTTTATTAAAATCATATCCTGTTATTTTTATGTTATTTATTTCGGTTGTTCCATCAGTTGTTGATATTCCAATTAGGTGGCTTATAAATGAACTAACATAGTTATTATTATTACTTTGATATTTAGCATTACTTGAACCAGCATAACCAACCTCATATGATAATGAATTAGCATTAATTGCTGTTTGTTCTCCTAAGTACATCGCAATATTTTTAAAATTTCTTCCTTTAGCATAACATATAAATCCCGCCGCATTTACATCACCTAATGACCTTGATCCAATATCTCGGCTTGATTCAATGGTCAAATTATTACCATAAATATTTATATTTTGATATGTAAAATTGGTTGTATCATTTGCAGGCGAAATATAACCAAAAACAAGTGAAGATAAACAATGACGATTATTATTAACTAAGTTTCCACTACTAACATAATCTGTAGATACTGTATTTTCATGATTTGACATTGAAGTTTGAATTGCATTAATTGTTAATGGATATTTTCCTGAAGTAATTAAAATATTACTTCTTTTTTCATCACTACCATTGATATTTAAATAGCCTTCAGCAACAAGGCCAGCCGCAATCGTACTTCCGTATGTTTCACTGTTTGCTTGGATACCTTGTTGTTTTGCAATTATTTCTAATGGCATATTAAACAAATATTGATAACTTTCAATTTTTTTACCATCAACAATTGTATCAATAATACCGTTTTTAAATGAGTCATTTGTTGTAAAAGTATCGCCTTTAACATAAGCAACTAAACCTGCCACAAATAAATTGGCTTTACTATCTTCATTAAATGATTCCGCAATTATTTCTGTTGTTTTTTGTGTATCAAGATTAAATTCTACTTTTCCAAGAATTAATTCTTTATTTGTTTCAAGATAGCCAATTAAACCACCAACATAATTATTTCCTGAAGATATATCCGCATGAATATATTCTTTATTGTCACCATAAATATTAATATTTTCAATTTTACGTATTTCATTGTTTTTATAGTAACCAAATAAATTTCCTAAATAAGTATTTGTTGATTGGCTATATTCTTGTGAATTTTCTGAAATATTTTTAGCATTAATTGAAAATCCTGATACATCGATATTAATTTTATTAATATATAAATCTTCTGCATAACCTGAAACTAATCCACCATAAATATTACTGCCTATTCCAGAAGTTAGAACCCATGTGTTATTATTAAAAACTAAATCTACATTACTTATATCATCAATTCCACCCTTCATTATTCCAGCTATGCCACCAGCATAAATGTTCATATTTGTTGTTTCAATATTTAGGGTTGATGAGATATTTAAATTTAATAATAATGAATTATCAATATACGCCGCTAGCCCTCCAGCATAAACATTTTGATTAGTATTTGTTTTGCTCATTGATACGCCAATTGAGTTTTTGATGATTAAATTTCGAATTACAGCATTTTGATCAAGATATTTAAATAATCCTAGATATAAGTCCTCACTATTTTCTGTCGCATTTATACTTAAGAATATTTGTGCATTTGATGAATTTGAATTATTCAAACCACAAATAACACCTTTAAAAGGATAATCCTTAGAGCCTATTCCTTGAAAAGTATTTTTTAATACTGTAAAAGATTCTTCAACTTTATAATAACCATTTTGAATACGTTCAAAATAATTATTGTTATTGATAAAATTAATTTTTTCTTGTTCAGTCAAAGGAGTTTCCGAAGAATCAGAATCAATAATTGTTTCTTTAAATGTCGGATCTGAATTAAAAAAATTCGTGTATGCGGCTAGCAATTCTGTATTTGAAACATTATTATTTATTTTTTCATTAAAGATGGTATCTAAATTTAATAAATCGGCCTCTGATGAAAGTAAAAATGAATTATCGATATATTTACCTAAATCATTAATTGTTGGATCGACTCTTTTCAAATTAATGTTTAAATTTTGTGTTGCGGTTAAACTTAATTTTTTCTCAGTACTACCATCACCTATTGTACTTTCATTCGCCTCAGTCTTAATAACCCAATTTTTAAATAGTCGTGATTCATTAACTGATGTTAAAGTGAATTCCGTATTTTCATCAACTTGATAAATTGATTTTGAAATATCATCACTTACTAATTTTACACCACTACCAGTTATATAAATTGAAACAGTTGAAACTTTATTAATGGTAATTGTATATTGCTGATCACTTGCATTAATTTGCATTGTTTTTTTTAATAAAACAAAGAATAAAACAATTATAAAAACACTTACTGAAATTATTATTAATGATGCCCATTTATAAAGTTTTTTTCCAATATTCAAATTACTTCACCTCCTTAGTGGATTAATTCATTTTCATTATTCCCTAAAACATAAATTAAATCTATATTATTTCTTTCAGTTTCAGAATATCCCCCATAATTATCATCATATAAAACATAATTATTATTTGAAAATATTTCAACTTTTGCATATACATTATATATGTCATTTGTTGGTAAAAAATCAAAATTAATATTCGCACTTTGTGGAATGTATAATTCTAATCTTCCGCTCGATGAACTTTCGTAACTTAAATTTATTAAATATGATTTACTAATATCAATATTGCTTGAATCAGGGTTGCCATTTAGTTTATTTATTATTTCTTCTAAACTAACGACATTGTGAATAATTGATAAATTGCGCTCATCAAAAATCAAATTTTCCCATATAAGCGTAACTTTAAATGCTTTTGAAGAAATCGCATAAATATTATCATTAATCGAAATATTTCTTGTAAAAATATCTGCTGTTTGAATATTTAACGATTTAAAGTCAATATTAAACATCGAATGGTCTGTTTGTGTAAAAGCAATTAAACGATTTACAATTATCATATTAATGATATAAACTTCTTTGTATGGTTTTATTAAGTCAACAACAATTGATATTTGTTCCATTTTTTCTGTCAATTCTGAATCGCGTATAACTTTTAACGTAACTGAATGTTTTTTTCCAATATCTTTCGTGCCATCTTGTTGATAAGTAAACTGATAATCGCCACCTGATGTTCCACCACTTCCTGTTTCGCCTGTATTTTCAATCACTTCATATTTATACTTATATGTGTTATTGGCGATTGGTTTTGGATTCCCCCAAACATCTTTAACATATAAATCTTGATTAACTTCATCATTTGGAATAATAACATTACCATTTTTGTCATAATAGGTTTCTAAAGTACGAATATTATATTCAATATTTCTTTTAGTTACATCTTCTCCAATATAATTCATCAACTCAAATGTTGTAAATCCTACGTTATTTTCTAAAACAATACAATTTCCTTCCCCCGTACCTTGAAAATATAAACTTGTATAATAGCCTCTTATTTCATCTGTTTCTTTTTTAATATAGCGAGTATTTGTTTGCATTATTAAATTACAACAAATAATTACTGTAAATAAAAATATTGTTAATATGAAGAGGAATATTTTTAAATTGGTTTGAAATTTTTGTTTTTCATTCATTTTATCACCCCTTCTTATATCTTATTCGCCGCAACAATCGATAAGTAGATTGAAAGTGTTGCACCAAAATAATCATCTTTATCGGTTGATTCAATTTGATCATCTAATGTAACCGCAATTTGAAATTCGTATCGAATATAGCTATCACTATTGTTTTTATCATATATTGGTAAATTTTCATCTAAGTCAGAAGTAAATGACTTATATGATGATAAAGCTGTTCCATCCTGATCAACTTTTCGATATTTAATTTCGCAATTTAAATCATATGTTTGTCCTTGAACAGGAATAGATAAAAGTGACGTTCCATATGCATGAAAAACACCATCAACACCATTAGCTTCTAATGTTTCTAAATTATAATTACTGAAATAGAAATGGTAAACTAATTTATCACCTGGAATTACGTTCATTGTTTCGATTCTTCGATTAATTGAAATAAGATTTCCTTCATCGTCATAGTTTTTTTCTTCAATTGGAGTGCCGACAATTAATTGATTATTACGAAATAAATCACCACGTTCATATTGAAAATACAACTTTTTCCCAATATCAAAACTACCATTAATATCATTATGTGAAAAATATCTTGTTAATGTTTTTGATGAAAAATATAATGCTGTTATAAATAGAACATAAAACATAAGCATTAATAAAAGTTTTTTATTTTTCATTCGGCTTCTCCTTTCTAACTTATTATTTTACTTTTAATTTCTTATCTAAAAATTCAAAAGCAAAATTTATTGCAAATATAGTAAAAATAGTTATTATTATTCCTTTTGGTGAAATAAAGAAATTTGCTGTTTTGCGAAAACTATGCCATACATGATCAACTTTTCCTATTATTTGTTGATACGTAATTGGTTTATCCTCTGTATTATTTTTGTTAATACCTTTAGTAATAATTAAATCATTTTCAAATCTAATTATTTGATGAGTAGTAATATTTTTATTTTCATCATAAAATGTTATTGTCATTCCAATTTTATATTCTTCATCTTTAAGCGGTTTGATAAATAATAAATCACCTGGTGAAAGAGTAATATCTTTATATTCGTCATCTGGATTATACATACTACCGCTTCCCGGTGCAACTTCAACAATATAATACCCAAAAATCTTACTTGGATTTTGTTTGTCTTTTATTCTTTTAATGATGTAATATCCCGATAAAATAATTAGTAATATAATTAAAGCATAAAAGATAATTTTTAGAATTTGAATTATTTTATAAATTTTTTTCATAATATATTTACTCTGGTACTACTTGTCCAACATTAAGATCAAATTGTATATTTACTTTTAAGCCATAGCTTAAATAACCTAAAGCTGATTGTAATTCGTCATTATCCTTTAAAAAGCTTGTATATTGAAGATATTCTAATCTTTCAACATATTTTTTTATATCATTAAGTGTTGAAGATGCATTTGGAGCTGAATAAGATAATATTTTGTTTTTTTGTTCATCATTTAATTCAGAATACTTTACTCTAACAATTCCGCCTAAATCAGACGTAAAATTAAACCCTGGTTCATTACCTATTAAAGAGCTACTATATTTCGTATATTCGTAAAAATTCATTTGTTTTGAGGAACAAATATAATAATTTATTCCATCAATCGAATAAGGATTACCGGTTATATTAGAATATATAGTGTATCCTTCTGGAACTTCATCTGAAAAAACTTGAAAAGCATTATAAAATTTATTTTCATCGGTGATTCCTTCTCCAGTTGAACTATTTGATACATTCCAATTAATAACAAATGTTATATCTTTATTTTCATCAATTTCTAAATTAAAAATATTTTTATTTTCTTGTAAATTATTTACGATATCTTGTAATTTTATATCAACATAATAAAAATAAATTATTTTTGAATTTATATTTTCACTATCTAATGTAAATTTGATTGAACTATTTTTATTTAAATTGAGAATTGAAATTTTATCTGATGTTTGTGCAACTTTAGAGTCAATTATTTGACGATATTTATTTTTTAATGATGAATCTAAATTTTGATATTCATCATAAGAAATAGTTTCATTTTCAGTTTGAAATTTTAATAAATTATTAATATTTGTTTTATAAGCTACGATATTAAATGAAATAGGATTGTCAATACTTTGGGATTGTTCTTTTAAAAAATTCCATTCAATTGTTAAATCGCTATCTCTTTTGAATGAATCATTATCTAACCGAATGCGTATTTTTGAATTTAAATCAATTGAAGCATATACTTCTGATTCATTAGAAATTTGAAATACCCAATTACCGCTTTCATCTAGTACTTCAGTTCTGATTCCTGAATCCAACTGAATATTTACACCATCTAATAATGATTCTTTCGTTATTTTCCATTTTGCAATTCTTGATGAATCGATTAAATCTACACTTGTACGATATTTAGCATAGCTAAATGGCGATGTTTCTTTACAAAGATTTGCGATAATAACGATAAGCACTAACATTAAAAAAACCATACTATATTTCTTAAAATATATTGAATTTTTTTTCATTTTATTCACCCGTATTTCCTATGAATATAATAACCTATTGTATTATTAGTATTATAATATCATTATTTAGTGAAAATTGCAAGTATTATGTTTTTTAGTAAAGGCTTTTAGTAAAGGTTTTCAAAACAAGAAATATTCGCTTAAAAAAATAAAAGGCCTTTTATTGACCTTTTAAATTTTGCTTTTAATTTTGTTGATTATTTTTTGAATGATTTTATCTATAAAATTTGCGGAAGTATTAAAAATATTTTCTTCATATTCATTATTTAATATTTGATAATCATTATTTGGATTTGTAATTGAAGTTTCAAAATTATTTTTTGCATTGTCAATTAATTGGTTTTTACTCATTGTATCTTTAGTGCCTAATACTAATCCTAAAACAAAAATTCCAATTAAAATAATAAAATAGATTACTTTTTTCATTATTAACCTCCTAGTGTAATTAATTCAAAAACTGTAAGTTGTGAACAAGGATCATAAAAATAAACATAATACACTAAATATCTATAAAGCATTTTAAAATAATTTAAAGGTTTTACATCTGCTGCTTTATCAATTAATAATGCAGTTACTTCAACGTTTTCTGTGATTTCTTGAAGAACATCAAAATTAATCATTAAATTATTTATAAAGCATATTATTGCAAGAAATACCATTATTAATATTTTATAATTCATACTAATAATATGTCATTTATTAATTTTTTATACTTGGCTATGTAAAGTTTTATTAATTGACATTGCGATTATTTTTGCTAAATCTTCGATTTCCATATCTACATCTTTCGGTGTAACCATTAAATTATTTCCATTACTTTTTATGGCTTGTCTTATTAATTCATTTTTTTCTTCATTTGTAAGTTTGCCAATTTCGCCAAAAAAATAATTTTCAATTTCAGTTGTTTTTTTATAATCATCTGCTTGATTAATATTCATTTTTTCATTTAAAAAATCTAGGACTAAATTTATTACTTCTACTGTTATTGTCGCATAGTCAACAACTGTTGGCACACCGATTGCAATTACAGGTAAGCCTAATGATTCAAATGATAATTCTTTTCGTTTATTTCCAACCCCAGAGCCTGGACTAATTCCCGTATCTGTTATTTGAATTGTATTATTAATTCGCGTTATAGAACTAGATGCAAGCGCATCAACAACAATTAAATAATCAAGTTCGACTGTGTTAATAATACTTTTAATAATATCAAATGTTTCAATTCCCGTATTTCCCATAACACCTGGCGTTATTCCACTTACTTCAGAATAATTACCATTAATATGGTTTTCTACAAATAAATGTCTAGTCACAATAATATGATCTAATGCATATGGTCCCAAAGCATCAGGTGTAACATTATCGTTTCCTAAACCAATAACTAAGCATCTCTTTTTTGTTAAATTATGTTTGGCGATTAATTCCTTTAATATTTGGGATACTACATCTTCAATTTTTTCAGATTCTTGATAATTATGATAATTATGATTTGTTAAATCAATTGTATAATATAATCCCTTTTTTTTATTTATTTTGTTACTTAAATTTTCATCAATATTTAGGTAGTAAACATCAAACCCATTATAACTTTTTTTACTATAAGCTTTTTCGTTTTGAATATTTTTTAAATACTCAAATTCATCTAGCGCTAAATCTGTTCTAAACATTTTCTTTTGATTATTCATAATTCACCTCATATTTGTTTTTTTTATTTTTACCATCAAAGGGTAATTTATACCAAATTAATTAATAATTGCTATTTTTTTATTTTTTTTATTTCTTTGTGGTATAATTATTTTGTTAGAGGTGCAAAATGGATATTGATAATTTATATTTATTCACAGGTAGTGAAGAACCTGTAATTAAAACTAAAATTAATCGTTTAATTGATGAATTGAAAAAAACAAGTAGTGAAGTTATTAAATATGATTTAGAAGTTATTAATCTCCGAAAAGTAATTTCTGATGCAATCACAATACCTTTTTTAACTGAACAAAAGATTTTTATTTTACGAAATCCAAAAATGCTCGCAAGTACAACCGAGACACCGGAAGTTAAAGAATTCATTAATTATTTAAAAAAATCTAATCCTACAACCATTATAATTATTGATGCGACGGGAATTGATATTAAAAGTGATAGCCCCCTTTATAAAGTTTTAATGAAACAAGCAGTAATTAATGACGTTAAACGCCTTGAAGATATTGAACTTGGCGGAATAATCATTCGTAAATTATCGATTAATGGCGTTACTATTAAAGATGATGCTTTACGTTTATTATTAACATATTTAAATCATAATTTAGTAAGAACAGAGCATGAAATTGAAAAATTAAGTTCATACGCCGGTAATGGCGGAACAATTACAATTGATGATGTAAAACTTCTTGTTAGCAAAGATTTAGATGATGATATTTTTTCTTTAGCAAGAGCTGTAATGAGTAAAAATCGTACGAAAGTATTAGAAATTTATCATGAATTATCACTTCAAACCAATGACACATTGGGACTTCTTGGAATGCTTAGCAAAGCCTTTACAGAACTTTTAATAGCTTCAAAACTTCTTCTTACCGGATATTCTAATCAAGATATTGCGACAATTTGCAATATTAATAAAGGGCGTGCTTATTATTTGGTTCAAGATGCTAAAAATTTTAATGAAAGTGAACTAAGCAATTATATTACAGCCTTAGCCGATTTAGATTATAAAATTAAAACTGGTAGTATCAATAAATATGTTGGCTTAGAATTATTACTTTTAAAATTATAAATTTATTAATTAATATCTTTTTAAAAAAACAGTGCAGCTAATTGTTGCACTGTTTTTCAACCTTTTTTGTTTTTTTAACTAATTTTTCATGCATTATAACCATTAATACTAAAATAGCAAAAATGACAAATGGAAATAAAGTAATACTTATATTATTTGCAAGTAGTCCAAATAATGGCGGCATTAAGCATGTGCCAACATACGCACTTGCCATTTGAACACCTATAATTGCTTGTGACTTTGTTTTACCAAAATGAATTGGAGTAGAATGAATTAAGCACGGATAAACTGGTGCACATCCTAAGCCAACTAAAATAAGTGATACTAAGGCCATAAAATTTCCAAGCGGAATCATTAATAAAATGCTACCTATTGCAATAACAATTGTTCCAAGTCTAATCATTTTTGTATCATTTAGTTTAAATGTCAAAAAGCCACATAATCCTCTGCCTATCGTAATTCCAATATAAAACATACTTGCATAACTTGCGGCTAACTCTGAATCGATATTATGATGGATAACTAGATAACTACTTGCCCAAAGGCCTGAAATTGATTCTAACGAGCAATAGCAAAAAAAAGTGATCATTATTGCTTTTACACCGGGAATTGTAATAATTTCTTTTATCGATGTTATCTTCTTATCATCTTCTTTTTTTTCTTCATCATCATTAATCGATGATGGCTTTTTCCATAAAGGTAAACTAAATAAAAGAATAAGTGTTAAAATAATTTGTACAATTCCGATATAGCCATAACCATAATGCCAACTTTTACCATTTGTTAAGACTAGTCCCATAACATATGGTCCAATCGCAGCACCTACTCCCCACATACAATGAAGCCAACTCATATGATAGCTTTTGTAATGCAGAGCTGCATAGTTATTAATTGACGCATCAACACTTCCAGCACCAAGACCATAAGGAATTGCAAATAAACAAAGCATCCAAAAAGAATTACTTATCGCAAAGCCAAATAACGCTAATGCAGTTAATAAAACACTTATTAATGTAACTTTCCCAGTTCCTAATTTTTTTGTTAATACATCACTAAATAAACTAGAAACAATAGTTCCAGCCGCAATTATCATTGATACAATTCCCGCATATGACATCGGAACGATAAGTTCTTTATACATTGAAGGCCATCCAGCCCCTAAAAGTCCATCAGGTAGTCCTAAACTTATAAATGCCAAATATATAATTGCAAGTAATAAATTTACCATATTTTTCTCCTCGTATAATAGAAAAAGGCTCTGGTAAAAAACCAAATCCTTCTTTT
>CAYVQA010000003.1:0-42607 GCA_964453965.1 uncultured Staphylococcaceae bacterium | reverse complement strand
GATATAAAACGATAAAACTTTTTAAATAATAAAAACTAATATGGTCTTCAAATAACTTTACTTTAAATAATAATAATAATAATTTTGAAGTTATCATCATAATTGATGATACAATAAAAAGCAATTTATTATCAATTTTAATTGGAATAATGTTCTTATAAATTAAAAAGATAATAATTGTATAAAAGAAATATTCAAAAATAAAATTTATAAGATTAAGAAAAAAATTTAATTTTGTATCTTTTAAATTAACCAAATTATCAATTAATTCATTACAAATTACAAAAATAAAAACAATTAAAGTGATAATTAAAAATAAAACCATCATTTTAAAAAAAGCTTTAATTCTAATTTTTAAACTATTTTGATAATTATTAAAAATAAGGTTGATAATTTTAATAACAATATTTAAAAGTTTAGATGTGATCCAAATCAAACTAATAAAATAAATAATGTTAATAAAAAGTTTTTCTTGATAAACTGCAGAATCAATAAAAGAAAATAAAGATAAAATTTGCTTAATTAATTCTTGAAAAGGTAAAAAAATAATTGTTAAAAAATAAGCAATACCGGCAGAAAATAAATTAATAGGTAAATTATTTATAAACAAATAATATTGTTTAAATAATTTTTTAACAAAAGAAAATATTTTATTCATTACAATATTTTATCCAAAAATTAAAATAAAAAACCTAGAAGTATTAATTCTTCTAGATTTATTTATTGATAATTATGCAGCGTGGTTATTTTCTTGTTGTTTAGCTTTTTTAGCAATTCGACATTCTTTACATCTTACAGGTTCTACAAAATTTTTACTAGCGTAAAATTCTTGTTCACGAACTGTAAAAGTAAATTCTTTACCACAATCTTTGCAAATAATAGTTTTATTTTCCATGACTTTTCCTCCTTTAAAAATTATCATAATTAAGTTTATTTATAAAGTTGAAAAAGATTATAAAATATTGACTCAATTGACACTAATTATTATAGCACTTTTTTAAATTAATCACAAATAGATTGCAAAAAAGTTCGAAAATAAAAAATGTTTTTTATCGATTTAGTTTGAAAAAAATTAAAAATATGGTAGAATATATAGAATTTAAGTAAAGGTATAAAATTATGAATGAATTAATAAAAAATCAAGAATTATTACTATCCATTAAACGCATAGGAATTAATGGTGAAGGAATAGGCTATTATAAGAAACTAGCAGTATTTGTTAAAAATGCTTTACCAGGCGAAGAATGCGTTGTTAAAATTAGCAAAGTATATGAAAAATATGCGGAGGCGGATTTAATAAGAGTAAAAAAGAACCTTTCAAAAGATCGAATTACGCCAATTTGTAAATTTTATGAAAAATGTGGTGGTTGTCAACTTCAACATATTAACTATCAAGCAACTTTAAAATATAAAAAAGATATTGTAATGGAATCATTTAAAAGATATTTTAATACAGAATTAAATCCAAAAATTTTCAAAGATACAATTGGAATGGATAACCCGTATGGATATCGTAATAAGGTAAAACATCCAGTTCGTTATGATGGTGAAAAAATCGTTACAGGTCTTTATGGTGACAAATCAAATATTTTAATATATATTGATGAATGTTTAATTGAAAAAGAAGATATTCGTGAAACTTTAAAAACTATTTGCCATATGCTTACTAAAAATCAAGTAATTGCATATCATCCTAAAAGTAAAGAAGGAGTTTTAAGACATATTGTCGTTAGAAGTAGTTCATATAATGGCAAAATTCAAATAACTTTGATTTTATTCAAAAAAGATAAGCGAACTATCGATATTGCAAAAAATTTAATAGGCATCAATAATGTTGAAAGTGTATATGTAAGTATAAATAGCAATCCTGATTCGCTTGAAAATTTTGGTGAAGAAATTTTCAAAGTTAGTGGTAGTGATACAATAACCGAAAAATTAGGCGATTATGAATTTGAATTATTACCTAATTCTTTCTTCCAATTAAATTTAAAACAAACAGAAGTCTTATATGATAATATTGTTAAATGTGCAAAATTTAATGGAACTGAAAAAGTATTAGATGCATATTCTGGTGTTGGAACAATAGGCTTATGGGTTTCGAAATATGTAAGTGAAGTACGAGGAATTGATAATAACAAAGCCGCAATTGTCAATGCAAATGCAAATTTAGTTCGTAACAATGTAGCTAATGCAAGTTATTATAGTGGTGATATTTTAAATCTTCTTGAAAAATTTAAAAAAGACAATTGGGTCCCTGATGTTTTAATCGTCGATCCACCAAGAATGGGAATTGATATTCGTTTACTTAATTATTTACAAAAAAATCCAGTCAAGAAAATAATATATGTTTCTTGTAACCCAGCAACTTTAGCTAAAAACTGTAATCATTTAAATAAAGAATATCATATATTAAATGTCCAATGTTTAGATATGTTTCCTCAAACTGCAGACGTTGAAACTATTACACTATTAGTAAATAAACATTTAAAATAATAAAGGTGATTTATGGAACAAGAAAAGTCATGTGGTGCGGTTATTTATCGAAAAAAATTAGATAAAATTGAATATTTATTAATATGCTCTAAAAAAGGCCATCATTGGTCATATCCTAAAGGACATGTTGAAAATAATGAAACTGAAACAGAAACAGCTTTACGAGAAATTTATGAAGAAACAAATCTTAAACCTAATTTAGATTTAAATTTTCGAATGATAGTTACATATTCACCAAAAATTGGAATTATCAAAGATGTAGTTTATTTTATCGGCGAAGTATCTAATCAAAAAGTAAAAGTTCAAGAAGAGGAAGTCTTGAATTATAAGTGGTTACCATATCATGAAGCATTTAAAATGGTAACTCACGATAATGAAAAAAACATTTTAGTAGAAGCAAACAAATATTTATTAAAAAAAGGAGTGTTTTAAATGACAAAATTATTTAAGAAAAATTGGATTTTTGATTTAATTTGTGCTATTTTAGGAACAGCACTTGCGGTTGTATTATTTATTCCTTCAATAGGAACAAAAATCGTATCAATTGTTGTTGGTGTAATTTTAATAATCTTCTTTATTACAATCATTTGTCCAAAATTTGCGAAAATTAGAAGTTCTGGAACTGAATGGGTAATTTGGTTTTTAATTGAAGCATTTGTAGTTTTAGCATTAGGAATTCTTGCGATTGTAAATCAACAAATGCAAATAAATTTATTAATTATAACATTAAAATTAAGTCATATTATTGGACTTGTTATTTGTCTTGAAGGTGTTGTAGGTTTAATTAAATTAATAAATTATAATCCTTCATCAAATGCAAAAAAACCACGCCGTAGTGCAAAATATACTTATATTTTAGCAGTTATTATTGGTACATTTGTTTTTACAAATGTTAACATAAGTGATAAAGATTTAGCAGTTTTTTTAGCAATTATCGTAATTGGCTTTGTAATTTTAGCATTAATATTAATGTTTAATAATTTGCCAGAAAAAAAAGGGAAAAAGACTAAAAAAGAATCGCCAAAACAAATAGAATCTGAAGAAAAAAAATAGTCACAAAATCCTAGTTAGTTTTAACTAGGATTTTTAATGTATAAAAACCTCTAACATATTTGAAAAAAATAAACATCTTACTTGCATTTTAATATTGTATAATTTATGGGCATTGATAGTCGCGAAGTTTTGAATAAGCGGTTTAATATTTATTGTGAGATGTCGGATAAACTTCGTGGAGGTTTAAGTATCTATTATGAGTTGTAGTTATGCATTTTTTTTGAACAATTTAAAAAGGAATTTGTCTTAAAATAACAAATTCCTCTTTTTATTTTAAATATATTTTTAATAAAGACAAAACATAGCTAGATAGATTTTAGCTATTATTTTATTTTGTCCCAAAGATTCTATCTCCACAATCACCAAGACCAGGAACAATATATCCCTTTTCATTTAAATGATCATCAAGGGCAGCTAAGAAAATTTTAATATCAGGATAAGCTTCATGAACTTTTTTAATACCTTCAGGAGCACCAACTAAACCAGCATAAATTATATCAGTAGCACCTTTTTCTTTAAGAATTTCAATTGCCTTAATTAAACTTCCGCCTGTTGCAAGCATTGGATCAACTAAAAGTACAGTGCCAGTTTTAATTTCATTTGGGAATTTTGCATAATAAGCTTTTGGTGTCAAAGTTTCTTCATCACGATACAAGCCAATGTGTCCAACCTTTGCGGTGGGAATTAAATTTTGAATACCATCAACCATACCAAGACCTGCTCTTAATATAGGAACGATAACAATGTCTTTTGCGAGAACTTGGGCAGTTGTTTTTGCAATAGGAGTTTCAATCACTTTTTCAACAGTTTCTAAGTCGCGAGAAATTTCATAAGCCATTAAACCAGCTATTTCTTCAAGACAATTACGGAAATCTTTAGTAGAAGTGTTTTTATCACGAATAATAGATAGTTTGTGTTTGATTAAAGGATGAGAAAGAATAGTTACATTTTGCATAGAATACCTCGATAATTTTTTTCCCATTATAGCACTTTTTTTAAAAAAATGCAAAGATATTGCCGATGATGATAAAAAAAGATCAAAAATTTCTAGCAAAAAAAAATAAATAAATAAAAAAAATAAAACAATTCATTTTTATTGGCTTTTTTAAAAAATAAGTGTATAATATATAGGTAATAAAAAAGGGAGTATTAATATGGAAAGAATTGTATTATTTATTTTAAATAAAACTGAAGTATTAGATCAATTATTAAAAGAATTATTAGATAATGGTATAAAAGGCGGAACTATCATTGAATCAAAAGGAATGGCATATGAACTTGCTAATCAAGAAGAATTTGCTTTTTTTGGTTCATTAAGAGCCCTTTTAAATCCAGAACGTAAAAATAATTGCACATTGTTGCTCATTATTCATGATAAACAATTAGAAATCGTTAATGAATGTATTAAAAAAATTGTTGGTGATTTATCAGAGCCAAATACAGGAATTTTAGCATCATTCCCACTTGACTTTGTTAAAGGCATGAAATTTTAGAGGTACGAAATGATTAAAGATGTTTTACTTGCAATATCAGTTATATTGCTTACAGGACTTTTATTCACCAAAATTGCAAAAGTATTACATTTTCCAAATGTAACGGGATACTTAGTTGGTGGTTTAATTATAGGACCATCAATCTTAGGATTAGTTAATAAAGAA
Organism: uncultured Staphylococcaceae bacterium; assembly: GCA_964453965.1. Lineage (GTDB taxonomy): Bacteria > Bacillota_I > Bacilli_A > ML615J-28 > CAG-313 > CAYVQA01. The sequence goes on along the minus strand of CAYVQA010000003.1, from coordinate 37,403 downwards.
ATGCTTACAGGACTAAATATTTTATGTGACGTTGCATTAGGTTTTATTGCTTTAACAATAGGATTTAACTTTAAAGTTAGCTATTTCAAAAAAGTAGGTGCAAAACCATTTATTATTGCATTATTTGAAGCATTAATGGCTTCTGTATTTGTTTTTTGTGCTGTAATGATATATTCATTTATCGCCGGAAAGGATGCTTTAGGCGGTGAGCCAGTTGTATTTGCGTTAATGCTTGCGTCGATTGCGTCTGCAACAGCCCCTGCTGCAACACTTCTTGTAATTAAACAATACAAAGCAAAAGGTGAAGTAACCGATAATTTATTAAGTGTTGTTGCTATAGATGACGCGGTGGCTTTAATTATTTTTGGTTTTAGTATGACATTTGCACTAAGAATTTTCAATCATACTAGTGGCGGTAATATTGCATTATCGATTGTAACACCATTTTTAGAAATTATTTTATCACTTATAATTGGAATAATTTTAGGAATAGTTTTAGTATTATTGATTCATTTTTTTAAAGGTAGATCAAACAGAATTTGTTGTGTTATTGCTATTTGTTTTGCAGGAATTGGTTTAGATCAATTAATTAATAATGCTTTTTCATTAAATTTATCTACTTTATTAACTTGTATGATGATAGGTGCTGTATTAGTTAATTTTTCAAATCATATTTTAGATGTTATGCCATTAATTGATCGATTTACACCAGCAATTTATATGTTATTCTTTGTTGTTTCTGGAGCTGATTTAGAATTAAAAGCAGTCATTTCGGTTGGAGTAATCGGTATTATTTATATTATAATTCGTGTTTTAGGAAAGTATTTTGGAGCCATAATTGGTTCAGTAATATCAAAAGCCGGAAAAAACACAACAAAATATTTAGGTTGGTGTTTAATTCCTCAAGCTGGTGTAGCGTTAGGTTTATCAGGGCTTGTGGCAACAACCTTTACTAATTCACCAATTGGTTCTCAAATTAGAACAATTATTCTTTGTGCCACATTAATATATGAATTAATTGGCCCATTAGTTGTTAAGATTACTTTGACAAAAGCCAAAGAAATCGCCCCATCACAAAATTAAAAATGAGGTATTTTTATGTTAATTATTGTTGGTCCTAGTGCCGCTGGAAAAACGGAGATTGTAAAAAAAATCACTGAAATTTCTTCATTAAAAAAATTAGTTACTTATACAACACGTCTACTTAGATGGAATGAAACAGAAGATGTTGACTATCATTTTATTAGTTTAGATGATTTTAAATATAAACTTGAAAATAATTTCTTTTTTGAATATGTTATTTATAATAATAATTATTATGGAACTGCAAATAATGATATTAATCCAACAAGCGTTGTTATTTTAGAACCTAATGGATTAAAGAAATACATTGAAAAAGCAAAAGATAAAGTTAAAATTTGTTATTTAAAATGTAGTGAAGATGTTCGTAAATTAAGAATGATTAAAAGAAAAGATCAACCTGAATCAATCAAACGCCGCTTAAAAAGTGACCAAATATGCTTTACAACTGAAATAGAAAATTTAGCCGATTTGATTATCGATAGTGAACATTTATCAATTGAAGAAGCCGCAAAGCAAATTTTAGAATTTTATGGCCCATATAGTAAATAATATAAAATTTAAAATTTTAGATGATGCAAATATTTCTTATCAAGTAAAAATATCTAAATCAAATCGCTTAACGCTAAAAATTAATCAAAATAATGAACTAATAATTTTAATTCCTGCAAGTACAAAATTATCAAAGGTTGATGAATTTTTAAAAGCACATTACGATTGGATTATAAAGAATAGAACTAAACGTAAAATACATATACGTAAATATATTGATAATGAAAACTATTTGTATTTAGGAAAAAATTATCAAATAAAGATAATTATTTCAAAATACCCAACTCTGGTATTTAGCGAAAAAACTTTATTTATTTATACAAAAACAAATAATTATGAAGTTATTAAACAAATCGTTGATGAATGGAAATATAAAACCGCAAATCTATTATTTAATGAAATATTATATCGAGTATTTCAAAAAATGAAAGATTATTTGCCAAAATATCCAGAACTAATAATAAAAAATTATAAATCACGTTGGGGCACATGTTATTTTAAAAGAAATCAAATAATTTTAAATATAGCGTTAATTCATACAGATATTGAATGCATTGAATATGTAATATGCCATGAATTATCACATTTCCTTTATCCTAATCATAGCAGAGATTTTCATAATTTTGTAACCAAATTTGTCAATGAGAAAGAATGTATAAAACTATTAAAAAAATATAGTGCAGTATATGAATGATAATTTCGAAAATGTCTATTAAAATAATTGATTTTTTAAATAATTAATATTTGGAGATGAAGGAGGATAAAATAAATTTTCAACTTCATCTTTCTTAATATTTATAAAATAGGAGGCTTATTTTGCAAAATAAAAAATTAATTTGTGATATCGAACAATTTATTAAAGCAAGACAAAAAAATATCCCATACAAAAATATGATATTTTTGGGTGGAAAAGAGAAAGAAAAGAAAATATTTGATTACTTTGATAGTAGAAAAGATATTTCAGCGACAGATTCTGATTACTTAGGATATTGTTATTATAATGGTATAGGCACAACTGTAGATTATGTCAAAGCAGTTGAATATTATACAAAAGCTGTTAACCAAGGACTTGCTAGGGCGGAACTCCACTTAGGTAATTGTTACTATTATGGTGAAGGTGTAGAAAAAGATTTAAAAAAAGCTGTCGAATTATTTACATTATCAGCAAATCAAAATTATGCAGTAGCACAAAATAATTTAGGTAATTGTTATAAAAATGGTTATGGCGTAGAAAAAGATTTAAAAAAAGCGATTGAATTATTTGAATTATCAGCAAGCCAAAATTGCGCAGTGGCTCAATATAATTTAGGCAATTGCTATAGAGATGGTTATGGCGTAGAAAAAGATTTAGAAAAAGCGATTGAATTCTACAAAAAAGCAGCTGATCAAAACCATGCATTTGCACAAGTCAATTTAGCTATGATTTACGAACATGAACCAAAATATCAAGATCTTTTTGAAGCATATTTTTTATATAAAAAAGCAGCTGACCAAGGAAATTCAAAAGCTCAAACAGAACTAGGCAATTGGTACTTAAATGGTGTTGGTGGAGATAAAGACTATGTTAAAGCCGTTAAATTTTATGAAGAAGCAGCTATGGATGGAAATGAATTAGCTCTAAATAATTTAGGCTATTGCTATTATTATGGTAAAGGTGTAGATATTGATTACAATAAGGCCTTTGAATTCTATAAAAAATCAGCTGAAAAAAATAATATGAAAGGCCAATATGGTTTAGGAAAGTGTTACAGAAATGGTAAAGGCGTAATGACTAATTATGAAGAGGCTTTTAAATGGTATCAAAAATCTGCCGAACAAGGTTTTTCAATGGCTCAATATTATTTAGGAAGATGTTATTTTCTTGGTGAAGGTGTTACTAAAAATGAAAAATTAGCAATTGAATGGTATCAAAAATCAGCAAAACAAAACTATGACGAAGCCCAAATGATGTTAGGTTATTGTAATTTACATGGAAGAGGAGTACCTAAAGATGAGTCAAAAGCAGTTGAATGGTATAAACTTGCAGCAAAACAAAATAATCCAGACGCGCAAACATATTTAGGTAATTTGTATTATTTAGGAATTGGCGTCGAGAAAAACATGAAAATCGCATATGAATATTTTGAAAGTGCAGCAAAACGTGGCAATTTATTATCTCAATATTGTTTAGGTTTCATCTATGAAGAAGGAATTGTAGTTCCAAAAAATATGGAAGAAGCTTTTAAATGGTATGAAAAATCTGCGCAACAAGAATATATACCTGCACTTCTTAAAGTAGGCAAATGTTATTGCTTTGGAGAAGGAACAACTATGGATTATGCAAAGCAGCTGTATTATTTTGAAAAAGCTGCTTGCTTAGGTAATGCAGAGGCTCAAAATATAACAGGTGATTGTTATTATAACGGAATTGGAACATCAATAAATTATGAAATGGCTGTAAAATATTACACATTAGCCGCAAATGGCGGAAACATTGATGCAAAAGCTAACCTTGCAACATGTATTTTAAAAGGTAATGGTATGGATAAAGATCCAAAAAAAGCAATTGAATTATATAAAGAAACTGCGAATATGGGCAGCATAATAGCTCAAAGATGTTTAGCCATATGCTATCATATGGGTACTGGTGTAGAACAAAATTATCAAGAAGCCTTTAAATGGTATGAAAAAGCAGCACATCAAAATAATGCTATTTCACAAGTAAGTTTTGGATACTATTATGAGATGGGTTTTGGTATTGAACACCCCGATCCTAAATTGGCCTTTAAATGGTATAATGAAGCCGCAAAACAAAATAAAGCTATTGGTCAGTATTGTTTAGGAACATGCTATGAAAAAGGAATTGGCACAGAAAAAGATTTAAAAAAGGCAATATCGTTATATGAAAGTGCTTCAGCAGAGAATTTATGCATAGCAACATATCAATTAGGAAAATGTTACTATGATGGTACAGGTGTTCAAAAAAATCTTGATAAAGCAATCGCATTGTTTGAACAAGCCGCAAAAAATAATTGTAAAATGGCGGCGTTTAGCTTAGCAGAACATTATCACAATTTAGGAACTATTTCAAAAGAATATTATAAAGAAGCTTTAAAATGGTATTTGGTAACAGAAAAATCAGATCCAGAAAACCATTATTTTTATATTAATAACAAAGTAAATACCGATCAGTTAATTGAAAAAACGTACTTTAAAATAGGCGAATATTGTCAAAATGACTACATTGGCGAAACTAATTATTCGAAAGTTATTTATTATTATCAAAAAGCTGCGGAATTACACTATCATCCAGCCGAATATGTATTAGGAGAAATCTATCAATATGGACTTTGTGATGTTAAAAAGGATTTAGACAAAGCTGCAAATTATTATGTTCATTCCAAGACAAAAGAAGGTAGAAATAAATTAATAGAAATGAATCGCTGTGTTAATTGTGGCGGAAAAACCTTTATTGGTTTATTTAAAAAATACTGTAAAAATTGTGGTTCCTATAAACAAAAATAAGTATTAAAATGCGATATTTAACTTCGCATTTTTTTCAATCTTAATTAAATTAAAAAATACTATTGTCATATTATAACAAAATGTGACATAATATGTCGGAAAAACAAGAATTTTGTGAAAATAATAAAAATGGCGATAATTATAGTAAATAAATCAAAAAGAATTTTGTCAATATATGTCGATAAATTATCTTAAAGAAAATGACAATTTTAAAAAATAAAAATAATAATCATTTAACCCTTAAAAAGAATAAATAATATGATATAGTTTATGTATATGGAGGACAAGGGTCTAATGAAAAAAAATTTAATTAATGAAAAAATTAACTTAATTCAAAAAAAATTATCAGAAAACAAGAAAGAGGTGAATGAAAACTATGGAATTTTACTTAAAAGAAGAAGAATTGAAAAACAAAGGACTTTAGAAGATGTCGCAAGCGGAGTCTGTTCAACAAGTTATTTAAGTCGAATCGAAAATGCTCAAGTAGAAGTAAAAGATGTTTTTTTGAAACATTTATTTGAAAAATTAGAAATTTCGTATGAAGATGTAAAAGGAATTGAAAACAATAAAATAATAATCGATGTTTTAAAAAAATATTTATTAGATGATTATGATACAATTAAAAAAATGGTTAACGAGGCGATATCAGCAGGAATTTATAGTGATATTGAATTAAAACTTTTACTTTTATTTGTAAATATAATTGATGATATGTATGAAGACGCAAGAGCTTCAATTGAAGATTTAGATTTAATTGTTGAATCATTAATTGGCAAAGAATTAATTTTCTTTACTTATTTATCAACATTATTTGCATTTAAATGTAATAATTTTGAGGCCGCATACAAATATATTCGTATTTTAAAAGGAATTGATACTAGTGATGAAATAATTGCAATTGCGATAAACGATTTAGCAATGACGATTTATGCAATAATCGATAGTGAAATATTAGTTAGGGAATGTTTCAATGAATTAAAAGACAAAAGCATCACAAAAATATCGCTTAGTCGTTTTACAAAACATTTAATGGAATTTTATTACATTAATGGCAAATATAACATTAATAAAGCAATTGAAGATTTTGAAGAAATAAAAAATAATCGGGAATTAAATGAAGAAGAATTAGAACAATACAATTATTATTTTATTAAAATGCATATTGTAAATAAACATTATGAAGAAAGTGTATTATTGATTGACAAAATTAAAGCAAGTTCAAGAATAATATTTTTACTAGATTATTGCTTAAATATTATTAATGATATACACAAAACATACAAACATTTAGATATTTTAAAAAATCATAATTTCAATAAATATGAAACTTTTTATATGTTTTATAATGAATTTACAATCAAAAAAGTTGAAAATGCAAATCAAACGGAACTTGTAAATTATATGAAAAAGAATTTAATTTCTGATTCATATATTTTAAAAAAAAGTTTTATTCATCAAAGCATAAACAATAGCTATATTAATTATTTATATGAAATAGGTAAATATAAAGAAGCTGCAAAATTTGCTTTGAAAATATTTATTGATAAAGATAACAAAGAATATTTTCAAATTGAAACAAATGATTAAAATTAAAGTAATCAATAAAAATATTATTAATCTTATTTCATTTGCAAAAAAAGTCATTTTCTTGTATAATTAATACAAGGTGATTATATGACAAAATATCTTGAAAATTTAAATGAATTAAAATATAATGAATTAACAATAAAATTAAAAAAATATGCAGAAGATAATAATGTTCCCATAATGGAAGAAGATGGAATTTTAGCAATAAAATTGTTAATCAGATTAACAAACGCCAAGAGGATTTTAGAAATAGGCACCGCAATAGCCTATTCTACAATTTTAATGGCAAGTGAAAACTGTGTTGAAAGAATTGATACAATTGAAAGAAATGAAGAAATGTATAATTTAGCAATTAATAATATTAAAGAAGCTACATTAGAAAATAAAATCATTGTTCACTTTGACGATGCCTTAGAACTTGATTTAAATAATTTATTAGAAGAATATGATCTAATTTTGATTGATGCGGCGAAAGCACAATATCAAAAGTTTTTCGACAAATATACACCACTTTTAAAACACAATGGAATTGTTGTAACCGATAATATATTATTTCATGGATGTGTTGAAAATCAAGAGAATTTATCAAAAAACGTTTTAAATATGGTAAAAAAAATTGACCATTATAATAATTGCTTAAAAGAAAATAAAAATTTTGATACTACTTTCTTACCACTTGGTGATGGTCAAGCTATCAGTATTAAGGTGACAAAATGAAAATAATAGGCACATTAGTAAAAAATGATTATATAAAACTTTTTAAAGAATGCTCATTTGTCGATACATGGTTTTTAAACATTGAAAAAATTAGTTATAGTCATTTCAATAATTTTAGAATTGAGGAAATTGAAAATATTCTAGATAATTATCATTATAAATTTATTATCAATTTGGAAAAAGTATATTCTGAAAAAGAACTACACCTAGTAAAACTAATAATTGTTAAATTCAAAAATAATGATAATGTTTATTTTAGTTATAGTGATTTTGGCGTGTTGCAATTATTATTAGATGAAAAAGTAACAAGAAAAATCTATCATTCATCTACAATGATGACAAACTCTAATGATATTGAGATAGCACTTTTAGAAAATGAAAAAATAATTATGGGAAAAGAAATTTCTTTAACAGAATTACTAGAGATTGATAAAAAATTAACAAAAAAAATTGCGATTGATGTGTTTGGAAAATTTCCTATTTTTTATTCAAAAAGAAAACTTTTATCAACTTATTTTAAATATCGTAATTATGATTATTTACCAACTGATTTAGATTATTCTTTAGTTGAAGAATTTCGTGATGATGAATATCCAATTACAGAACAAAATGAAACACTTGTATATGAACCATATTTTTATGTTTTAGGAAACGAATTAAAAGAATTTAACAATATTGATGAAATTGCAATTTATCCACAATTTTTAGATACAAATGAATATATTAGAATAATAAAATTATATCATCATTTTATTAATCATCATTTTAAAATAGAAGATTCATTTGATGATAGTTTAAATGTTTTATATTATAAAGGTAAATTAACTGAAAAAACAATTTTAAAGAAGGGGGAAAACTAATGTACAAGCCAGAGTTATTAGCCCCTGCTGGGAATTTAGAAAAAGCTAAAATTGCGTTATTATATGGAGCAGATGCTGTGTATATTGGTGGAAAAAGTTTTAGCCTTCGCGCAAGAGCATCGAATTTTGAACTAGAAGATATTAAAGAATTAGTTAATTTTGCTCATCAATTAAATAAAAAAGTATATGTTACAATGAATATTGTTCCTCATGATGATGATTTAATTGGCTTAGAAGATTATTTACAGAAAATGGAACAATTTAAAGTTGACGCAATCATCACAACAAGCCGTTATATTATGAAAAAAGCCATGGAAATAGCACCATCAGTTGAAGTACATGTGAGTACACAAAATTCAATTATTAATAGTAAAGCAGTTGAATATTTTAAAAATTTTGGTGTTAAAAGAGTAGTGTTGGGAAGAGAAACGACTTTAGAAGAAATGATTGATATCAATGAAAAAGTTGATATTGATTTAGAAGTTTTTATTCATGGTGGAATGTGCGCTAGTATGTCAGGAAGATGTGTTTTGAGTAATTATTTAACTAACCGTGATGCAAATAGAGGCGGATGTGCTCATTCATGTAGGTGGAATTATACATTAATGAAAAACCATCAAAAATTAGAAAATAGGGGCTATTTTAGTATGGGCTCAAAAGACTTAATGGTTTTAAAATACATTCCGATGTTGATTGATGCAAAAATTAAATCATTTAAAATTGAAGGTAGAATGAAATCAACGTATTATTTAGCCTGCGTTGTTAAGTGCTATAGAGAATTAATTGATCGTTATTTGGAAAATAAGTGTCTTACAAATGAGGATTTAGAATACTTTGAAAAAGAAATTAAAAAGGCTGAAAATCGATTAACAAGTATTGGTTTTTATAAAGGACTTCCTTCAATTACTGAACAATTATACGATGATAGAAGTGAACATCCAACGAAAGAATATGTTGGTGTTGTAATTGATTATGATGAATTAACTAAAACAGCTTTAATTGAACAAAGAAATTATTTTGAAATTGGTGATGAACTTGAATTTTTTGGTCCTAACTTAAAAAATACATCAATGATTGTTAAAGAACTAAAAGACGCAATAACTAAAGAAAATTTACAAGTCGCAAGACATCCACTACAATTATTATTGATGCAAGTTGATTTTAAAGTAAACAAAAATGATATGCTAAGAAAAATTCAAAAATAAAAAAGACGTTTTACTTTAAAAAATACCTAAATCGTGATATAATAAGATAATAAAAAACAAATAGGAGGACGAAAATGAATAATCAAAAGAACTATTTAACTCAAGAAGGGTATGATAAATTAGTAGCTGAATTAGATTATTTAAAAAATGTCGAACAAAAGAAAAATATTGAAGCATTAGTAAGTGCCCGTTCACAAGGTGACTTATCAGAAAATGCGGATTATGATACAGCACGTGATAATCAAGCAAAAATTGCAGGTCGAATTAAAGAATTAGAAGTATATATTAAAAATTCTATTATCATTTCTAAAGATTCTACTTCAAATAATTTAGGAAAAATTGTAACAATTAAATTCTTAAATGAAATTGAAGAAGGCGAAAAAGAAATTGAAGATTTTGAAATTGTAGGTAGTTTACAAGCAGATCCAATCAATGGACGTATTTCTAATGAATCACCACTTGGTAAAGCAGTATTAGATCGTAAAGTTGGCGATAAAGTTTATGTAAAAACCGAAAGTCACAATGAATTTTGGGTTGAAATTTTAGATATTCGTTAATTATGAAGGATAATAAATGTATTGCCATCATATGCGCAATGAATAAGGAAGTTCAAGCAATTATTAATATTTTAGGAGAAGTTACTTTATTAGAAATTGATTCTAATTTATTCTATGTTGGCAAATATCAAAATAAAAAAATTGTTGTATGTGAATCAGGAATTGGAAAAGTAAATTCGGCCATTATTACAACGTTAATGATTAAAGAGTTTAAACCAGCGTATTTAATTAATTCAGGTGTTGCGGGTGGATATGATAAAAGTTTAAAAACTTTAGATGTTGTAATTGGTGATAACATGCTATATTATGATGTTGATGTTACTTTTGGAATGCCTTCACTTCGCTTTGGACAAATGCAAGGAGAACCTTTTACTTTTTCAAGTGACGAAAACCTAATTAATATTATTAAAGATGCTAATCTTCTTTTAAATATTAAAATTGGTTCAATTATTACAGCTGATTGCTTTCAAACAGATCGAGTTTATTTAGATTTATTAAAAAATAAATATTTTAATGATTTAGATATTTTAGCAGTAGATATGGAGTCAACATCCATTGCGCATACATGTTATAAATTTAAAGTACCATTTATTATTATTCGCTCTATTTCTGATGTTGTAGGTGTCAATCAAGAACAAACATATGATAACTTCTTAGAAAGAGCCTGTCATAATTCAAGCGTAGTTACAAAAAAACTACTTGAAAAAATTTGATTTTGAAAAGGTGAAAGAAGAATCTTTCATCTTTTTTTAAAAAAAGGAGGGTAAAATGTTCGTTAGTGTAATTGTTAATGTCCCCGCTAGTAAAGTTGATAAATTATTTGAATATAAAGTACCAGATGAATTAGTACCCTTCATTGAAGTAGGTGAAAGAATTAAAATTCCGTTTGGTGACGCAAACCGGGTGATTCATGGGTTTATTATTGATGTTCATAGTGAACCTCTTTATGATAAAGAAATTAAAGAAATAATTGAAATACCAGATTTAAAACCAATAATAAATAGTGAACAACTTGCAACCGCAAAATATATTAAAGAAACATGCTTTTCGCCACTAGTTAGAATCTTAAATTTGATGATTCCAACAGGATTAAGAATGAAAACATTTAAATATCTTGTTATTAATGATTTAATGAAAGTTGATGGTGGGCTTGCGAACGCCTTGGAAGGAAAAAACAAAGTTTTAATTGATAAAAATATTTTGATGTATGCATCACAAATAAAAAAAGAAATAAAACTCGGAAATGCTTTTATTACATATGATGCGGATGATCGTGATCATCAAATTTTTCAAAAAGTTTATTCTTTAAATGAATCAAGTACAAATGATTATTTAAATAATCCTAAAAATTTTGAATTATTAGATCAAATTAATAAATTATTAAAAAATTATCAATATGAAAAAAAAGAATTAAATGAACTAGGCTTTTCCGATTCACAAATTAATCGTCTAGCAAGAAATAATGTTTTAATTGTCGAAAAAGTATTAAAATCACGTATCAAAGATAAAAACTATATGATAGATGATTATTATTATAAAAATAATATTGAAAAATTATCAGCGCGTTTTTATCAAGAATTTAATAAAGTAGAAAATTCAAATAAACCATTTTTATTTGTTCCAAAAAATGATCGTCAAATAATCCAAGGTATTGGAGGAATAATAATTGATAATACAAAAAATCATAAAAAAACAATTGTTATGGCGCCAGATATTTTAAGTAGTTATAAGATTGCCGATTTATTAAAAAAATATTTGAATTTCAGAACAATTTGCTTAAATTCAAATATTTCATCTGGCGAAAATCTTGATTTATATTATCAAATTTGTGAAGATGCATATGATATTGTTGTTACAACATCTGTTGGTGCTCTTTGGCCTTATCAAAATGTTGGTGCGATAATTATGATAGATGAAGAAAGCGAAAACTATTTAAGTGATCAAAGTCCTAGGTATGATTTGAGAAAAGTAATGAGTTTTCGTGCAAAAAATTTTGATGCTAGAATGGTTTTTATAAGTCCTTCTCCATCAATGGATACATTTACAAAAGCAATCCAAAATGAATATAGTTTATTAGATTATCGAAATTTTAGTGAAAAAGATGATGTTAATATTATCGTAAGCGATTTAAATAATGAATTCAAACTTGGAAATTATAGTCCTATAAGTCTTGATTTGCAAAAAGCAATTAAAAACAATTTAAATAAAAAAGAACCGATTTTATTAATTTTAAACAATAAAGGAACAAGCGATTTTGTCATTTGTCGAGAATGTGGTAATGTTGAAAAATGCAATAAATGTCATATATCATATAAATATCGTGCTAAAGATGATAAACTAGTATGTCCTGCTTGTGGTAATACAGTCAAATTCAGTCATACTTGTTCAAACTGTGGAAGTAATAAAATTAAGTATATGGGGCTTGGAATTGAAAAACTAAAAAAACATTTAGAAGAAATGTATGAAAATATTAGAATTAGAGTAATTGATGAACCAAAATATATAGCATTTAAAAAAACAATTGAAGAAGTCGATAAAAATGATGTAGATTTAATTATATCAACTAATACTTATGCAAGAGGACTTTCAACTACCAAGATTACTCTAATTGGAGTAATGTCACTTGATTTAGTTATGAAAGCGCCAGGTTATAAGTCACACCATTTGGCTTACTCAATGTTGACAAATTTAAAGAAAATTATTGATCGACCAAATGAAATGACAAAAATGATTATTCAAACTTATGACCCAAAAAATTCCGTTATTAAAAATTTTATTATTGGCGATTATTATAATTATTACAAAGAAGAAATTAGTTATCGCCATTTATTAAATGCAAATCCTTTTTATGAAATTAACCGAATTTTAGTTAAAGGTGATTATAATATAATTTATAAAAAAGCTAATGAAATTAGAAATAGAATAGCAAAATATGAAAATACAATTGTAATTGGACCTACATACAATTATACAGAAAAAGGTACTCAATTAATAATTAAAACAAAAAATCAACAAATATATGATTCATATCAAAAATTGTATAATGAATCACAACAAACAAAAGACAATTATACAATCATAATTGATATGAATCCTCGATCAATTATTTAGGAGATGATAATAATGAGTAATAAAGATTTTAAAATTGTTTTTATGGGAACGCCTGAATTTGCGGTGCCAATATTAGAAACTTTAATTAATGAATATAACGTAATTGGTGTTGTAACACAACCAGATAAGCTTGTCGGCCGTAAACAAATTCTTACAATGAGTCCTGTAAAAGAATGCGCAATTAAACACAATATTCCCGTTTTTCAACCGATAAAGATTAGAATAGATTATGAAGATATTAAAAATCTCCATCCAGATTTAATTGTCACAGCTGCGTATGGTCAACTTGTTGGAATGGAACTCCTTGATAGTCCTAAATATCGTTCAATCAATATTCATGGATCACTTTTACCAAAATATCGTGGTGGCTCACCAATTCAAACAGCAATTAAAAATGGTGAAACAGAGACAGGAATAACCATTCAATACATGGAAAAAGGAATGGATACTGGTGATATTTTAGCTATTAGATCAATTCCGATTGAAGATGATGATACAAGTGAAACGATGTTTGCAAAATTAAGCCTTTTAGGTAGAGATTTATTATTAGAAACATTACCTAAATTAATTAATAACCAAATTAAACCAATAAAACAAAATGATGAAGATGCAACATTTGCTTATAATATAAAAAAAGAAGAAGAAGCCTTAGATTTAAATAAAACAGCTAAAGATGTATATAATCAAATTAGAGCCTTCATTCCAAACCCAGTTGCTTATTTAACGCTAGACGATGAATTAATAAAAATATATGCATCACGCGTATCAACAATAACTCATCATCAACAACCGGGAACAATTATTAATGTCTCAAAAGATTATTTTACAATCGCATGTGGACAAAATACAGCTATTGATATTTTAAAATTACAACCAGCTGGTAAAAAAATAATGAATGCCAAAGATTATATCAATGGCGGTTTAAAAAAACACTTATAATAGGAGACAATATGCCAAAACTATATTATTCACGCGAAGAAATGGAAAATTTAAACATCCAAAAATTAAAAGAACGGGGAGTAGAATTAGAAGATATCGCTAAAGTTGCTTACAATCAACAATTAAAATATAATCCCAATCCTAGTATGGATGAATGTTTAATTAGTGTTAGAAAAATACTTTCTTTAAGAGATGTCTTTCATTTAGTGCAATTAGGGGCTGAAATTGACCGATTAGCTGAAGAAAAAATGCTAAAAGGACCAATTCAAGATATAATAAACTATGATTTAGGTGTTTTTGGAATTGATGAAATTTTTGGATTAGATATTGCAAGACTCTATGGTGCAATTGGTCAAACTAATTTTGGCGATATAGATGTCAATAAACCAGGTATCGTTGCAAAGCTAAATGAAGATGGAAAAAAAGAAAATTGTTGCCATACTTTTCTAGATGATATTGTTGGTGCGATTGCGGCTGCGGCCACAACAAGAGTATCACAAATTGTATCAGAAAATAACGCAACAAGTCTTGATGAAGAGAAGTAAATATGGAAAAAAGAAATTATAAAAAAAATGAAAAAGTCGAAAAAGTATACTATCAAGACTATGAAAATTTAGTTTTTACCGAAAAAATGAAAATTCGTTTAGAGATTGAAACATTATCTCATGAAGCAGTTGGCATCGCAAAAGTCAAAGGAACATTAAAAGATGGAACACCAATTGAAAATTATCCAATATTTGTTTCCAATACTTTACCAAAAGAAAAAGCATTGGTTGAAATAACAGAACTTAAAAAGAATTATGGTAAAGCAAGGCTTATTGACATAAGATATCATAATTATGATATAAGAGTTGAACCAATTTGCCCTAATTTTGAATCATGTGGTGGTTGCGATTTAATGCATATGAATTATGAATATCAATTAGATTTCAAGCATCAACAAGTCAAAGAGACGTTAGAACATTTAGGCGGCTTTTCGGATATTGTTGTTGAAGATGTTGAAAGAATGGATGATCCATATCATTATCGTAATAAAGTTCAAGTTCCATTTCGATATCATAATGGTAAAACAATTTGTGGCTTTTATAAAAAATTCACTCATGAAATTGTCTCACTTCAAGATTGTTATATTCAATCAAATTTGGCAAATGATATTGTAAAATTTGTCAGAAACATTGCCAATGAACTAAAAATAAAGGGATATAATGAGGAAAAACATGAAGGAATTATTCGTCATATTTTAGTAAGAGAAACAAAAGATCACCAAAACTTTATGTTAGTAATTGTAACAAAAGAAAGAAAAATTCCAGAACTTGATTTATTATTAAAGAAAATAAAAATGCGTTATCCAATGATTACTTCAATTATTCAAAATATTAATCCAACCATAGGAAACGTCATTTTGGGAAAAGAAAATCATGTTTTAGATGGAAAACCTGTAATCATCGATGAAATTCTTAATACAAAATTTCAAATTGGTCCGATGTCTTTTTATCAAGTAAATCCAGTTCAAACTGAAAAATTATATCAAGGCGTAATTGAAATGGCAAATCTTTCAAAAGATGATATTTTAATTGATGCATATTGTGGAATTGGTACAATCGGATTAATTGCGGCGCCATATGTAAAAAAAGTATATGGGGTCGAAATAATTGAAGAAGCAATTAAAAATGCTATTACAAATAAGAAATTAAATAATATTGAAAATGCGGAATTTGTGGTTGGAAAAGCTGAAAATCAAATTAAAAAATGGGCAACAACGATTAATCCAACTATAATTGTTGTCGACCCACCAAGAAAAGGCTGCGATGAAGAATTCTTAAAAACAGTCGTAAAAATGAAAATTCCTAAAATGGTTTATGTTTCATGTAATCCAGCGACACTTGCAAGAGATTTGAAATATTTAACCGCAAATAATTATCAAATTGTACGCATAAAACCTTATGATATGTTTCCAAATAGTAACCATGTAGAAACTATTGCGTTGTTATATCTCAATGATGCTAAAAAATAGAAAAATACATAGAAATTATGAAATTTGATCTATATTATAAGTATTTTATCCTTAACATAGATGATGGTTATAGAGAACCGGTATTGAAATACCATAACACTATCCTATAAAGAAGGATGGTGTTTAACTTTTTGTTATTATATATTAAAAAAGTTATTTATAATAAATAAATTGGAGGTAATTAACCTAGTGAAAAATACAGATAAAGAATTAGAAATTTTAATTCAAGAAGTAGGCGTTTGTGATTCTTATGATATCGGTAATTGGTCAGAAAATAATTCAACAATTAAATTAGGTTATCGTAATGCAAATTACAAATCGAAATATTCTGATATTGCCTTTTGTATAAAAAATGAAATGGGAATCTTTGGCTATTTTATTACTTGTAATATCATTAATACTATTTTTAATGATATTATTCCTATTTATTGTAAAAAATTAGTCCTTACAGATTTTGCGATTGATTCTCCATCTTATGCCAAATATGGATTAATGTTAATTGATTATTTAATAAAATATGCGACTGATGAAGGGTATAAAGCAATCGAAATAAAAGTAATTGATAAGTATACTTTTTTCTTTGATTTTTTAAAACGACATTACAAATTAATTAGTTTTAATGATAATTATTATATTATAATTGATAATCCTCATATAGAAGATTCTAAAAAACATCTTGTAATATATAAGGATGATCAAATTAAAATTGATGATTTATATTTTTTATATAATTTGGGATTTTCAATTTATGAAAAAAACGCTGTAAAAGCGTTAACTACTAATGAAAAAATTGTTGTTAATCGCATAAGTGGCAAGATAGAATTTCCAACTAATGTAAAATTCGCAAATGATGAAGTTATATTTAATTCTGACACAAGAAATATAATTTACATGGTTTGTGATATGTATGATTCAAAACAAGTTAAAAATATTATTGTTGATTATAGCCTTTCAAATCCAAATTTATTTGAAGTATATGAAGGAACACATTTAAGTGTCAATCGAAATATGCAATCTTTGCAATTTGACATAAAATATATTTTAAAAATGATTGATAAAGGTATTAAAAAAATATATCCATATGAAATAGGATATGATATGAATGATAATTCATTTACACATAGTTTTGGCGGAATTTCTTGTGATGAATTTATTGAATACTATATGCGAGAATGTGATTATAGTAACAATTTATATTTAGATAGACTTAGCAAAAAGAAAATAGCTAATGATTTTAATGAAAAATTGAATAATATTAAATGCTTTGATTTTAGTGATGAATTTTCAAGAAAAAATTTAACAATTATTTTTGATGATGAAATTGCAATTATCAATAATCATCAAATAAACAAAGAAGAAATTATAGAAAAATTAGAACATATGCATTTTTATAATTGGCAAAATAATTATGAAAACTTAAATTCAAAAGACAAAAAAAGATGGCAAATTAAACTTACATTTGAAAATGAAATTATTAAATATTATGGAAATGACAACCACCCTAAAGCTTGGGATTATGTTGAATGGTTTGTCGATAAATATATAAACAATGAAAAATAATTTTGGTAGGAGACTAACATGACTAATTGTCCAATTTGCCAAAAAGAACATCAAAATAGTAAATTTATTTGCGAATGTGGATATCAACGTCTAAAAGAATATGATGAAAAAGATTATCTATTTGAAATATATAAATTTTCTAAAGCTATTTTCAATCATCAAATTAATTGGGATAATTCGCCATTTACAACGATTGAAAATAATAATAATGAAATAATTATTAAAGAAGTATTAGAAAACAAATATACTATCAGTAAAATAGAAATTAGTGATGAAAAATGTTCAAAAACTGATGTGGGTATTTTACCATTCAATCTAAACGTTAAATCTCTTATCATTAACGTTGATGAAATTGATAAGAATTTATTAGATGAATCAAATATTAGAATGATTTTTATTGGTAATAAATTAAAAAAAATAAAAAATAGTAACGTAATTCTTTATTCACAAGTTAAATATATTGAAGTGGATTCAAAAAATAAATATTTTTCAAGTGAAAATAATGTTTTATTTAATAAAAATAAAAGTCTATTGTTAAATTACGCAAGATGTAAAAACGAAACAGAATACTATGTTCCAAAAACTGTAAAAGAAATCAATAATTTTGCATTTTATTATTGTGAAAATTTAAAAACAATTCATGTTTCAAAAAATGTTAAGATTGCAAAAGATGCAATTTATCCAAAAAATACAATTGAAATAAGATATGATTTATAAAATAATGTAGGTGAAATTATGGTAACAATTAAAGATGTATCAAAGGCTAGTGGATATAGTATTTCAACGGTAAGTTATGCGCTTGCGGGAAATAAAAAAATCCCTATTGAAACGCAAAAAAAGATAAAAGAAATTGCGGATAAATTAGGATATGTACCTAATGTTTATGCTCAAGGGTTAAAAAATAAACATCCTAGAACAATAGGAGTGTATTTGCCGGGATTTAAAGGACCGGTTCATCCTACAATTTTATCTGGAATTGCGGATACAATTATAAAAAATGGAAATGAATATAAATTGATTGTAGGAATGGCACGAATGGGATATGATATGATTTACGATGGACTTATTGACGTTGCCTTTATAATGTCGCCAGTAATTTCTGATGAAGAAGTTTTAAAAATTAGTAAAAATTGTCCTGTAATTTTATATGATAAAGAAGTAATTGCCAAAAATGTTTATAATACATACATTGAAAATAACAACGGAATCTATAAAAGAGTAATTGATTTTTACAATAAAGCCGCTAGAACATTTGTATTTATATCAGGCTCCGCAATGTCTAAACATAATAGTGAACGTTTAGAAGGTTTTAAAAAAGCAATTAATGATTGTAATTTGAAATTAGAAGATCAATATATACTAGATGGAATTGGTTATACTGAGCATCATGGGTATGATGTAATGAAAGAGTTTTTAAAACAGAATGTTAAAATTGATGCAATAATTGCTAGTAATGATGAACTTGCGATTGGTGCAATTTCCGCATTAAAAGAGAACAACAAAGATTGCTTAAATTATATTTTAATATCTGGCTTTGATAATATTGATAAAGGAAAATATATTACTCCATCTTTATCGACAATTGCAATTGATTGGTTCGAATATGGAAATAAAGTTGGCAATTTAGCAATGGATATTTTAAAAGGTGAAAATAATAATAAATATATTAATGTTGAAACTAAGTTAATCGATAGAGATACAGGAAAACTAAACTACTAGGCAAAATCTAGTAGTTTTTTGTTGCAATTTTAAAAATTTTGTGTTATACTATCTGCGGTGAAACGTTTCACTAAAAGAAAGGAGAAAAAATGAAAAGACTTTTGAGTTTGTTAATCTTATTTTTAATGGTTTTTAGTTTTACAAGTTGTGAAACGAGTAATTCAAATCAACCATCAAAGGAAGAACCAAAACAAGAAGAACAAAAAGAGGAGGAACAAAAAGTGATTGCATCAAGAAAATCGTTTAAATTACTTTGCGTTGGAAATAGCTTTTCGGATAACGCTTTAAAATACACTTATCAAATATTAAGTGCTTTTGGTGTTCAAGAAATAATCTTAGGCAACCTATATATTGGTGGGTGTGATATTGAAACGCATGTAAATAATGCTGCGACAGATAAGCCTGGTTATACGTATCGAAAAAATACAACCGGAGAATTCAAAAATTCTGATGGTACAAAAATGTCTACTGCATTAAAAGATGAAAAATGGGATTATATTACATTACAACAGTCAAGTGGAAAGAGTGGCCTTATTAGTACATATAATGCACAAATTAAAGCATTAAATGAATTTGTAAGATCTTCTCAAAATAATGAACAACTAAGAGTTGGTTGGCATATGACATGGGCTTATGCACAGAGTTCTAATCACGTTGATTTTGCTAATTATAATAATAATCAATTAGAAATGTATCAACAAATAATAACATGTGTGAAAGAAAAAATTTTATCAAACAAATTATTCGATTTTATAATTCCTAATGGAACAGCAATTCAAAATGCGAGAACAAGTTATTTAGACGATACTTTTACTTTAGATGGATATCATTTAGAAGACTTAGGTGAATTTATTGCTGGACTAACTTTAGTGTTAACTATAACAAACTGGGATATTGATGATTTAAATTATGATTTAATTCCTCAAAAATTTATCCCATATTTAGATATTGTAAAAGAATCTGTATTGAATGCTTTAGAAAATCCTTTTGAAATTTCAAATTCAAAAATTACGCAAGAACCATCCAGAGAAAACAATGAATATACGGTAAAAATGAATCAAACTTATAGTGAATTATCTAATACATGTAAATTAGATATGTATTTACCAAATCAAAATAATTATGATACTGTTATTCATTTTCATGGTGGCGGATTAACTGGTGGAAGTAAAGATGATGCAGCGCATGTAGCAATAGCTTCAAAAGTTGCTGAAAATAATATCGGCTTTGTTTCAGTTAATTATCGATTATATCCCGAAGGCAAATATCCGGATTTCTTTATTGATGCAGCAAACGCCATTAAATATGTAATTGACTATTTAACAGAAAATAATGTAAATGGAAAAATAATCGTTTCTGGTCAATCGGCTGGTGCTTATCTTGCAATGATGTTATGCTTTAATAAAGAATATTTAGAAAATGTAAATATTAAAGTAACTGATATAGATGGCTGGATTATTGAAGCTGGACAACCAACAACGCATTTCAATGTACTAGTAGAAGATGGCTTAGATTCACAACTTCAAAGAATTGATGAAAAAGCACCGCTTTATTACATCAATAGTACAACAAAATTTAAAAATTTATTATTAATTACTTATACAAATGATATTGCTTGTAGACAAGCACAAACATTATTAACGTATCAAACAATTTTAAATTATAATCCAAATGCGAAAGTTGAAATGCGTACATATGAAGGCAATCATTGTATTAATTCAACAACTGCCTATCGCAATAATTATATACATGCGGATATAATTATTGATTATGTTAATAAAATAAAATAAAAATTTTAAGGAGAAAAAATGAAACGAATTATCAAATTATTACTTATTATAATAACTTCAATGACATTAATTAGTTGTAATAATAATGATAAAAAAACTTATTATACTGTATCATTTAATACAAATGGAGGTACAAAAGTAAGCAATATAAAATTCACAGAAGAGAAAAAAATAAATAAACCAAATAATCCTATAAAAGATAACGCAACATTTATTGAATGGTGCATTGATGAAGACTTAGAAGAAACTTTTGATTTTGATAAAAAATTAGAATTGAAAAACTATACATTATATGCAAAATGGAATGTAAGTATTATCTTTGATACAAAAGGTGGTAACCCAATAAATGAATATAAACGTGATGCAAATGAATTAGTGATTTTACCAATTCCAACTGATGAATCAGGGAAACAATTTATTGGTTGGTATTATGATGATGAATTTGTAAATAAAGTTGAATCAATATTTACAGTACCTAACCATCCAGTCACACTTTATGCGAATTGGGCAGACATTGAAAAAGGAACAACAATAGATTTTTTACAAGGTTTGGTAGTCAATGAAACAAATCATTATATATTAGAAAAAAATGAAAAATCAGTAAAAATCACCCCAACAGAAAGTAAAACTGTATGGAGTTATTTATATTCACCAATTTCAGTTTCATTAGATGGTTATACAGTATTGCATCTAAAATTTATAGGTACTGAAAACTCACAAATGATTGTAAAATTAGAAGGTGGTAATGTATCCGCAATCCAACAAAACTTTGATTTTACTGGAGAACTTCAAGATGAATATTGGATTATTCCTAAGGAAAATATCGCAAGTGAATCAGGGCAAAGAATATTAATTTTTATTGACGGTACAAAAACAGGAAATGATTTAGATACAACTGTAGAAATTCAAACACTAGAATTTTGCAAATTAAAAAACATTAATGAAGAAGAAGAACAAGCAATCATTTTTAATTCAAATGGTGGAAGTAAAGTGCAATCATTAACTGGAAAATATAATTCAACTATTACAATGCCAGAAAATCCTACTAAACCAGGATATCTATTTGATGGTTGGTATTTAGATAATGAATTTATGACAGCTTTTACAAGTATAACAATGCCAATGGGGCCAACAACCCTTTATGCAAAATGGATTGATGCGCCTAGTCACAAAGTGACTTTTATAACAAATACAGACATCGAATTAGAACAAATAGAAGTTAAAGAAGGAATTACTATTCCAACTGAAAAACTTGAAGTAGAAGGATGGGAATTTATCGGTTGGTATCGTGATGAATTATTAACAGATTCAAATCTTGTAATGGGGAAAGAAGACATCACAATTTATGCAAAATGGAAAACACTAAAAGATTTATCAGATAAAGAAAATCCATATTCACTATTAAGTGGTTGGGTTGAGCAAGATGAAAATACTTATAAAATAGTTGAAAAAGAAAACGAACTAACAATTACAGGAACAGTTTCAAAAGCTAAATATTCATATATTGCAAAAGATATTTCGGCATATAATTTAAAATATACAAATGTTTTACATCTTGAATTTGAAGGAATTGTCGGTAGAAAAATTATAGTTAAATATAATAACAAAGTTGAAAAGAAAATTGTAATCACAAGTGAACATCAAGAAGAATGGATTTTACTTTCAACACCAATTGATTCTAGTATTAGAATAATTTTATTCTATGCGCCAAATGAAACATTAACAGAAGATGAATCAATAACATTTACAAAATTTGAGCTTTTAGATCCAATTGATAAATATGATTTAATTGATATTAAAAATGGTTTGACATCAGCTGATGTATCTGCTTATGAAATAGAAGAAAAAAACAATAATACTTTAATCACCGCAACCCCAAGTAAAGGAACATGGTCTTTTGTAAGAATTGATTTATCAACAATTGATAGCGTTGATGCAAAATATATAAAATCAATGATTGTTGAACTTACTGGTCCAAAAGAACATACAGTTATTATAAAATATAACAATAAAAAGGAACAAAAAATAGTTCTAACTGGTGAACTTCAAAAAATAGAAATTATATTTGAACAAACATTAGATTTATCATTAACGAATCATTTAATTATATTCATTGATGGTGGTAAGAAAATCGAAGAAAATCAAACAATAACATTTACAAAAATGCAGTTAAAATCTTTAGTACATGAAACAATTAATCCTGATGATGTAACTTATAAGTATGAAACAGTAGATATTACAAATGGTTGGACTTCACCAGAGAAAAATGCATATGAAATTACATCAAATGACAATGGTTTTACAGTTGTTGCGACGACTTCAAAAGGTACATATTCTGTTTTAAAATACATAATTACTGATAATTATGAAGATTTTTATAGTATAAAAATTAAAGTTAAAGGTGAAAAAGGAAAATATTTACTTGTCAAGTATAACAATGCAAAAGAAGAAAAATTTGAATTAACTGGTGAATTCCAAGAAATAGAAGTAATTTTTAAAGTAGCATTAGATACTTCTAAAGCATTATATTTATTTGTTGAGCCTGGCAAAAAAATAGAAAATTCAATAACACTGATATTTGAAAAAATAGAATTAGTTAGACAAATTGCAGAAATTAAACCATCGACGCCAGTTGAAAAAGAATATAAAAATGTTTCTTTGTTAGAAGGATGGACATCAGCTGATGTAGGTGCATATGAAATTTCAAATGACAATGAAATTTTAAAAATTACAGGAACAATAGAAAAAAAGAAATTTTCTGTTTCAAAACTAATTATTAATGAATTGGAAATTGAAAATACAGTAAGTTTTAAAATAAAAGTTACTGGTCCAGTCAATCATTCAATGATTTTAAAATATAATAATAAATTAGAACAAAAAATTATTTTTACTGGTGAACCACAAGAAGTAGAAATTACTTTAAAGGCATCATTGGATCCATCAATTGCATTATACATTTTTATAGATTGCAATCAAACATTAACAGAAAATGTCACAATTGAAATTGAAATGTTAAATGCAGTGGTAGAAATATCAAAATAATTAATATAAATTAAACAAATAAGAAGTGTCCGAAAATAGAACACTTCTTTAATTAAATTAATAAATACCAAGGAACATTATCACGGCGAAAATACATATTTTTTGCGTATTCATCCATTGATGGATAAAACCCAGTCATCGGGTTTAATTCAGCATTAACAACATTGTCAGGTGTTTCATACCAATTTGTTTGTTTATTTTTTAAATATCCTTCAACACAATCAGCCCAAATATATTTTCCAAAACGTAAATCATTAATATTTTCAACTTTACGATTATCATCAAATCCTGTCCAAATTCCAATAGTAATATCTTGATTATAACCAAAAATCCAATTATCCGTATCGGTAGAACCACTTTTAGCACTATATTTATTTGATAACATACTAGAAATTGCGGCGCAAGTTGGCCTTATATTATAAGTCATTTTATTGTCGAAAACACTAGTCATCGCTTCATTAAGTAAATAACAATCGGTTGAATCCGCAATGATATTTTCATTAATTTTTTCTTCATAAATTATTTTATCATCCATTGTTTTAACTTGATTAATAAAAGTTGGTTTTGTTTTAATTCCAAGATTAGCTAAAGTATTATAACAACTTGTCATTTCTAAAAGATTAACTTCCATAGTTCCAAGAGCAATTGATGGCAAAAGAGGTATTTCTGAAGTGATGCCAAATTTTTTTAAAGTATTTGCAAGAACATTTACACCTAAAAATAGATGTGTTTTCATTGCATAAATATTATCGCTTGTTGCAAGAGCATAAGTCATTGAAATATCCATATCCGCATAAATTTCCTTAAAATTAGTAGGAGAATATGTTTCATTATCTAAATAAAATGTCGTTTTTTCACTTTTAAATGTTGTCGCAACCGTGAATCCCTTTTCTAGTGCGGCCAAATATAAAAAAGGTTTTACTGTTGAACCTGGTTGACGATAACTATTTAATGCTCGATTGTAATTACTAATTTGATAATCCTTGCCGCCAATAATGGCCAGTATTTTACCTGTTTTTGGTTCGAGTGCACAAATTGATAATTCGATTTCACTTTCAGGAATTCTTTTTGTGATTGATTCAGTAATAATATTATTAAGCTCACGATTTAAAGTTGTGTAAACTTTAATTCCGTTAGAACTAAGTTTTATAATGTCGGGATGTTTTTTTAATTCAGAAATTACACTATCTTGAAACCAAGGTGCAAGTGAATCATCTGTCTTAATATTTTTCCCAACAATTTCTAATTTTGTGTCAATTGCTTCTTGATATTCAATAATAGAAATAACATCATCATTTAACATTTCCTTTAATGCTAGTTTTCGCCTTGTTTCGTTATTTGTAGGATTTTTAATTGGTGAATAATAAACAGGACTTTTTGGAATGCTTGCGAGGGATACTGCTTCAATTAAAGAAATATCTTTAGCATGTTTGCCAAAATAATAAAGTGATGCGTCTTCAACACCATAGATTCCGTGGTCAAAATAAATTGAATTTAAATAACCTTCTAATATTTCATTTTTTGAATATTTATTTTCTAAAACCATCGCAATAAAAGCTTCATAAATCTTTCTTTTTAATTTTTTTTCATTGTTTAAAAATAAATTTTTAACGTATTGTTGTGTAATTGTCGATGCGCCTTCGACATAACTTTTTGATTTAAGATTAGCGATAAAGGCACCACCAATACGAATTAAATCAACACCATGATGCTTATAAAAGCGTTTGTCTTCAAGACTAATAAAAGCATTAATTAAATTAGTATTAATATCTTCTAATTTGACGTAATTTTGTTTTTGACCATTACATAATGACAAAAATTTCACTTCATCACTGTCATATAATTCTATAATTGAAATGGTTGGCATTTCGTAATTCAATTTTTTGCTAATAATAACATAACTAATAGATATTAATAAAAAAATAAATAATGATACAATTAATAACATTTTTGCAAAATTATAAAAAAAGTGAAAAAACTTATTCACAAAAATCACCAATATTATTTTTTATAAAATTAGACATTCTATACGGTATTTAATATAATTTTTTAAAAAATTAATAATCGGTTAAGTTTACTTATTTTTTCAAATGTGCTATAATTAATAAGTATTCATAAAATATGATAATTATAAATAAAAATATAAACATATAAGAAAAGAGGAATTAATATGGGTTTAACTGCTGGTATTGTTGGTTTGCCTAATGTAGGAAAATCAACACTTTTTAATGCGATAACAAAAACAAAAGTTTTAGCCGCAAACTATCCTTTTGCGACAATTGAACCAAATGTAGGTGTAGTTGAAGTAAAAGATGATCGATTAGATTTTTTAGCTTCAATTTTTAATCCTAAAAGAGTAGTCCCAACAACATTTTCTTTTACGGATATTGCCGGCCTTGTTAAAGGCGCAAGCCAAGGTGAAGGATTAGGAAACCAATTTTTATCACATATTCGTAATGTTGATGCTATTTGCGAAGTTGTAAGATGCTTTGATAGTGGCGATATTATTCATGTTGAAGGGACAATTGATCCAATTCGCGATATTGAAACAATTAACTATGAATTGATTTTAGCAGATTTAGATGTAATTGAAAAAAGATTACCAAAAATTGAAAAGAAAGCTCAACTTAAAGTTGATAAGGATGCTGTTTTAGAATTTTCTATTTTAACTAAAATGAAAGATGCTTTAGAACAAGGAATTCCTGCACGTTTAGTTGATTTATCAGCTGAAGAAAAATTCTTCATTAAAAATTATTGCTTTTTAACAATGAAACCAATGCTTTATATTGCGAATGTTGATGAAGATTCAATTGCAAATGGCAATGAATATGTTGAAAAAGTAAAAGAATATGCTAAAAATAATCAAGCTGAAGTTGTTATGGTTTGTGCTAAAATCGAAGAAGAATTGAGTGAACTTGATGATGAAACAAAACAAGAATTTTTAAGTGAATATGGTTTAAATGAAAGTGGTCTTGATATTTTAATCAAAAAGGCTTATCATTTATTAGGCTTAAAAACATTCTTAACAGCTGGAGCCGATGAATGCCGAGCTTGGACATTTAAAGATGGAATGAAAGCTCCAGAATGCGCAGGCGTTATTCATACTGACTTTGAAAGAGGCTTTATTCGAGCCGAAACTTATTCGTTTGCGGATTTAATGACTTATAAAACACCATTAAAAGTGAAAGAAGCTGGCCGGGTTCGCTTAGAAGGAAAAGAGTATGTTGTCCAAGATGGTGACATTATGCTTTTTAGATTTAACGTTTAATTAAAATAAGGAGGAGTTATTGAAGATGGATCAAAACTTATATTTTCAAAGAGGAATTCAGATTATCACTAAATTAAATGAAATAACACCTCAAGCATATTTAATTGGAGGAGTTGTCAGAGACTATTTATTAAAAGTTCCATTTAATGATATTGATATTGCAACAAGCGCAACTCCTGAACAAGTATTACAATTATTTCCTAATGCTATTCAAGAATTTGCGGATTATGGTTGTATCACGATAAAAGAAGGCGATATGATTTTTGAAATTACAACTTTTAGAGAAGAAGTCTATAATAAAAAAAGTCGAAAGCCTTCGGAAATTCATTATTCAAGAAAACTATTAGATGATATTAATCGCCGCGATTTTACAATTAATGCGCTCGCAATGCCAAAATCAATGGTTTTAGTTGATTTAGTTGGTGGTGAACGTGATATCAAAAATAAAGTTATTAGAGTAATTGGCGTGCCTAAAAATCGTTTCAAAGAAGATCCATTAAGAATTTTAAGAGGATTATCTTTAATGGCAAAATTCAATTTTTCAATTGAAAGAAAAACATTAAAAGGAATGATTAAAAGAAGAAAAAATTTAAATGAAATTGCAAATGTAAAACTTACAGCAGAATTTGTAAATATTTTAACTCAACCTTATGGTAAAAAGGCAATTAAACTAATGATAAAAAAACAATTATTTAAACAAGTAAATAATTATCATCATTGGCTTACTTTAATTCATAAAAAATATGATAAATTGTCAATTATGGAAAAATTCGTTATTCTTTGCAAATTAAATCCTTCTGTTTTAGAAAATAGTTGTTTTAATAAAGAAACTACAACAAAGATAAAAGAAATAATCGAAATATCAAAAACAATCGAAAATAGCTTAATTACCGAATATGAAGTCTATAAATATCCGCTTGATGATTTAATTTCTGCTGATTTAATTAATTCAATTTTAATAAAAAATTATCCGCTTCAAACTAAAAAAATAAAAGAATTATCGGAAAACAAAGTAATTAATCAACGAAGTGATATTGTTGTTAATCCTCAAGTGATTATTGAATTTGCTGGTGGTAAAACAGGAGCATTTGTAAATGATATTATGATTCAAATTGAAAAAGACATTACTACAAGGCGAATTAATAATAATTTAAATGAAACAACAACTAGAATTAAAGAACTATTAATAACATATGACGTTATCAAAGAAGAAAAATCAAAAAATGAAATTAAAGAAGTAGAAGTAAAAGAAAGAAATCAAATTGAAGAAAAAATAGTTAATAGTAATAATGATTTTATAAATCAAAAAGTGTTAGAAGAAAATGAAACAAAAGAAGAAATTCAAATGAATGAAATTGATGATTTATTAAAATCAATTACGCCAACATTAGAAGAATTAAATCAAGAACAAAATCTTACTTATTATGAACAAGATACAAGTAATGAAAATAATTTATTGCAAGAAAATAATATAAGTAACGAAAATGCACTAAATAATAAAATAACACAATCAGAAGATGATTTATCAGAATTGCTAAAAGAATATAACAAAGAATTTAATTTAATGTTAGATAAAAAAATGTTATTAGAAATTGATGAATCGATGTCCCTAAATGAAATTAATCAAATAAAAGAAGATTTGAAATCATCTACGAGATTATTGACAATCAAATCTAATCCTAAATTTGCTATATTACTTGAGAAAGGATTGATATAAAATGAAATTTAGTGAAATGAAAATTGGCGATAATGTTGAATTTACTGCTCTACTAGAAGAATTAAAATTACGTTATACTCCTAATCAAACTAGTTATTATAGCGCAAATTTATCAGATGGTAAGGATATCGTTGATGCACGAATTTGGGATATAAATCTAAAAAAAGATTTAAAAAATGGTATAGTTTATTTATTTAATGCACGAATTAATGAATACGGAGGAAAACGTCAATTTGTCATTAGTCAAATAAGAGATGTTGATCAAAATGAAATTAATTTAAAAGATTTCTATCGTTATGCGCCAATTGACGAAAGCGAATTAAGAACAAAAATCAAAGAATATATTCGCAAAATAACAAATCCTATTTTATATAAATTAGTTGTTACATTAATTAAAGATTGTGAACAAGCTTATTTTACATATCCTGCCGCAACGTCAATGCATCATAATTATTTGTGTGGATTAGCTTATCATACTTATTCAATGGCAAGAATTGCAGATCAAGTAATCGCAAATTATCCGATGATTAATAGTAACCTTCTTTATGCTGGCGTTTTGTTACATGACATTGGCAAAACAAAAGAACTTTCTAGCAGTATAAGCCCAGTTTATACGATGGATGGAATGTTGCTAGGCCATATTGTAATTGGACTTAATATGATAAGTACAAAAGCTAAAGAATTAAGATACGAAGATACAGAAGAAGTCCAAATGTTATTACATATGATTGCGGCTCACCATGGTGAATTAGAATACGGAAGCCCAAAAGAGCCGGCAACAATTGAAGCGTTAGCTCTTCATTTAATAGACTTAATGGATTCTAAACTTGCCTCGGTTGAAAGCGAATATGAAAAAACATTACCAGGTGAGCTTACTCAAGGCATATTAAGTCTTGGAAGAAAAAATTTATATAAAACGAAAATAGATGATAAATAGGAAAAAATCGATAAGAAAAAGGTATGGAAATTCCATACCTTTTCTTTTAAAAAATTAAATATAACTTATTAGAATGCCCAACAAGCGCCGATGATAACTAATAAAATGAATAGCACTAAAATAAATGCATAACTATATTCAGAACGATTGTTTCCACAACATTGGTTATTTCCCACTTGAAATCCTCCCTCCTAATTTTGCAATAAAAGATGTATTGCTACTTCATATTATGTCAAAAATAATGATGATGACTATTGAATTTGCCTATATTTTTTACGAAATTAACAACAAAATTCAGTCAAAAATTACAATTACTAACGAGTAAATATAAAAATTCATATAAAAATTTCTTTATTTTCATATTTATCACGTGTTTTAGTTGAAATTTTATGCAAAATGTGGTATTATATATCTGTTGATTACACACAAATTCAACTAGATTAAAATTATTTTAGAAAAGGAGAACAAAAATGAGCGAAAAAGTACTAACTGGAAAAACTGCTCTTAAAAAAGTTTTACCAGTTGCTATTGTGATACTATTAATTATATTAGTATCAGTAATTTTTGTGTCAGTCAAAAATAGCGCTCCAAATCCAGAAATAAGTGATAAAGACAGTGCTTATTTAACTATTGGAAACTATAAAATTACAAAAGAAAGACTGTACACATATTTAAGAAAAAATTACGGTGTAACTGAACTTGCAAAACTTGTTGATGAAAAATTACTTGCAGACGAAGTTTCAAACGTAACAAATGAAGATTTAAAAGAATACATCATTGAAACATTATATGATGTAGATTATGATCCTGAATATGTTTATGCAACAGATATAAAGGATTATCATGAAGACCCAAAAGAAAAATGGGAAGATTTATTAGATACATTAGTTGTTAGTGGAAAATTAACGAAAACTAATCGTACTGATAGTGCAGCCGCAATATCAGCCGTAAGAGATTATTATCGTGTTGATTGCGCAAGAGAAAAATATGCAAAAGCATATATTATGGAAAAATTAGATGAAATTGGCAAAAATTCAGCCAATGGATTAATTTTCAGTGATTCAGAAATTGAAGACTACTATGAAGAAAATTATGGTGGAAGTTCAACAGGAATTTATATTCCATTTGATTCAGAAACACAAGCATTAAGAGTAATGAAAAAATTTGGAATTAATACTGATAGTTCAATTTTAGATGATGAAAAAGGTTGGGTTTCAAGTTCATATAATCCTGCAGATTCAACATCAAAAATTGAATATTTAACACCTCAAGAAGTAGTTACTGCTTTCATCAATATGTATAACTATATGATGAAATACTACAACAATGGTAATGACATTTTAAATGCTGCAGATATTACAACTAAAATTAGTTATGCATCTGCTGTTTCAGAAGCATTAAGCGGATTAAGCGTTGAACTTGACGTTAAAACAACTTCATTTACTTTACCTGCATCATCTAAGATAGTAGATGAAAATGGAAACGAAAAAGGTGTAATCAAATTTACTTATAAACTAGAAAATTATACTTCTGGTGATGAAAAAACTTACTTAACAATTAATGAGACAGTTGAAAATAACGAATATACTGTTACAGTAAATAGACCTGAAGATATGGCTACATCTGAAAGAGTTTATTTAACAGCAACTGCAACTTATCAATATGGTACTGAAGAAACAGAAGTTAAAACCGATACTAAGAGATATACTGTTAAAGTTTATAAAACAATAGATGACAAAGCAACAATTAGTAATACATCTAAAGATGTTGAAGTTAAATATGTAATTGATAATATTGACGCAATTAAAAACTATGATTCAAAAAATGACAATATTAGTTTTAATTGGACTTATAAAGAAATCAATGAATTTGATACAACTTTAGCTAGTTATTTAAAATATGACTCAACAAAATTAGAATTAAGTGATTTATATTCTAATTTCTACAAGAGTTATACATTAGAACCAATTAAAGGTACAAACTATTATTTCTTATGTATTAAACTTGATGAAAAAGCAGATACAGAATTAATCTTTGAAGATGATGAAGATTATGCAGATCGTACAGCAGAAGAAATTGCAGCAAGCGATGCATTAAAAGCTGAAATCGTCGAAGCAATGAAAAAAGATTTAATTGAAGATAATGATATTTCAAGAGTATTATTCGAAAATCGTACAAAGCATAACTTAGTAATTTATGACCGCTATTTAGAAGCTGTATATCAATATAACTATGATACTTTCTTCGGAACAACATTATCAGTAACTGATTACTTACCATTTGAAACAACAAAAGATAGCGATGAAAAAGTAGTTGCTGTATTTAGAGTTGGTAAGAAAAATGTTGAAATTACTGCTGATGAATTGTATAAAGCATTAGAAGAAAAATATGGTGTATTAGTAAGTATTGATTTTATGGATGACTATAACATTTTAAGCAATGTAGAATACAATGATGTTTACAACCCATATACAGGTAAAATCATGGATAAAGATGCATATAAATCAGCATTAAAATCAGAAGTTGCATCAATCCAAAAGAACTTCGAATATGATTACTTTACAAATTCTTCACTTTCATCTTATGGATTTATTCCTGCATTCTCATCTGATTATGGATGGAAAAATTTCATTAATGATTATTTTATAGCATTTAGCGATGAAGAATTATTAGCAAATCGTAATTTTGGTGGTTCGATTTATACTGATGCACAAACTAAATTTACAAAAACATTATATAGTCAAGTAGATAATGTAATGGCGAAAATTAATGAATTATACGAAGAATATTATAGTGTTAATGTAATGAATTTAGTAATCTCATTAGACTATGATTTAGATGCTAATCCGGATACTAATATTGTAAGTGGAAAAGAAACTGCTTATGATGAAAAAATTAATTGGACAACTGAAACTAAAGAACTTGCAAAAGAACTTGCAGAATTATTCTTAGCTCTTGCTCCTCAAACTAATTCATCATCATTATCAGATCAAATGACTGCTTTAGTTACTGAATATAATAAAGCAATTCCTACTTATGATAATGTAACACTTACACAATTATTAGAAAAATCAAAGACAGAAACAATTTACACATATAACTTCTTTGGTAAATATAAAGCTGCTGGCTTAAAAGTAAAATGGGAAGAAACTGCTACATATGATAATTCATCTTCAATCGTTGAAGAGTTCTCAGATAAATTAAAAGAAATTTATGATGAGATTGATAAACAAGGATTAGTTGGTGAAACAATTGAAGCTCCTTATTTTAGCGAAGTAGCTTTTGAAACAAGTTATGGATATCATATGATTGCTGTTACTGGTACAACTGCTCCAGTTGAAATTCCAGAAAATGCAAAAGACATTATTGCAAAATATCTATACATCAATTATACTGACGATGAAATTGATGCATTAGAAGGCGAAGAATATGATAAATTAGCTGCTTTAACAGATGATGAACAATCATTTATCGATACGTGGTACACTCCTGCCACAGAAGATATGTCTGATACAAATCCATTAGCTCTTGCGCTAATAGATTTAAGAAAAGCAGCAATGTCTGAAATTAAATTCGAAAATAACGATAATCTAGAAAGATATAATAGTATTACCGAAATTCTTATTAAGAAATATACGGAAGATGAAGAATAGGAGGTAATAGTAATGAAAAATATAATGAAAAAAATATTAACATTTTTAATTCTAGCTGTCTTTACAGTTACAATTGTTGGCTGTAAAGATGATGATTACAAATACCCAAGTAAAACACCAATGATTTCAAACGCAACAGATTCTTTTGTAAAAGTTGGTGATTATACAGTTACAAATGAAAAAGCTTATGTTAATTTAATAAGTAACTATGGTTATACAGCATTAATCGATTGGATGGACAATATAGTTCTTTCAACTGATACAACAGGCTTTGAAAATTATTTAAATAAACAAATTTATGGAACTGATGACCTTGATTCTTTAACTGCAAAAGAAAAAGCAAAAGCAAAAGATAGTTGGGAAACAAGTATGAAAAACAAAGGCTACCAAACTGAAGAAGAATGGACTGCTGCTTATAAACTTGAATATCGTCGACAAGAATATGCAAAATCACAAATTGAATCAGAAATTGCTGAATTTGAAAAATTAGTTACTGTTTTAGAAGGAATTGACTTCAATGCTTATGAAACAAGTGATTTAACTTTAAAACTAACTGATGAATCAGTTGATAAAGATTTAAAAATTACATGGGCTAGTGATAGTTCTTATGTAGTTGTAAAAAAGAATAAAACAACTGCAAAAGTAACTCAAGGTAAATACGATGTTGAAGTAACATTAACTGCAACTGCAACTTTAAATGATTATTCAACTACTGCAACTTACAAATTTACAGTTCCTGCACTTTCATCAACTGTAACAAACACAGAAAAAGCTGAAAAAGAAGTAACAGGATATTTCTCTGACGCAAATTATGAAAACATTTTAAATAGCGAATATGCTCCAGACGTAAAAGCAGCTGTTGTAACTTTTGATAGTGACGCAGAAGCAAGAGCATTACTAAAAAAATATGGTATTGATTTAAACAAATTAAAAGAACAAAAATGGTCATATACAACTGGTGAAGAACTTACTTTAGATCAAGTAAAAGAAGTATTTGTTGGCTTAACAAACGATACTAAGGGAACTAGTTACACTACAATTGATGAAGTTGCAGAAACTAAATCATATGATGATTGGGCTGATTTCAATTCAACTGTTACAACTAAATTATATGCTTTAACAGCATTAAATCGTTTAAATGATGGCACAGAAGAAACTGAAAATAAAACATATCATAACAGTTATACTTTGCTTCCAACTGCTTTTGGCAATCGTTTCTATCTAGCAATTGTTTTAGAAAAAGCAGATGATACAGCTTTAGAAACTGTAAAAGCTGAAATTAAAAAAGAATTAATTGAAAACAAGATTACTTCTAATTTAATTAAACGTTATACATTTGAAAAAGCATTAAAAGATGGAAAACTTCATATTTATGATGAAGGATTAGAAAATACATTTGTATCAAGTTACAATTCAGTATATTCAAATTTAAGCATTAGCGAATATGATGAATATACTCGCACAAAAGGAACAAGTAGCGAAAATGTTGCATCACTTGAATATAATGGACAAACTTACTCATTAACAGCTGATGAAATGTTTAAAACGATTTTAAAAACAAAAGGTAATGATTTAGCAATTACTTATTTAGATAACTATACTGTTTTAGCACATAGCAAAATTGTTAATGTTACAACAGGTGAAGTTTTAGACAAAGAAAAATATGACAAAATTTATAAAGCAGATGTAAAAACTGTAAAATCTGATTTCAAAGACAATGAATTTAAGAGTGATGGCTATCCTAAATCATATGGATGGATGAACTATTTAAGAGATTATTATGGAATTACATCAGAATTAGATTTAATCTTAGATACTGATGGTGATATTTATTCAGAAGCTTTAGAAAACTATCAAGAAACTTTATGGACTGATGAATTAGTAACAAAACAAGCAAAACGTATTTTTGATGAATACTTCCGTACAACTGTTTATTCTGTATCAACATGGTTTGATAAAGATGACAATGGTTCAGCAGATGCATTTGGATTTAAAGAATTAGAATCAGATGATAATTATGCATTCTATGAAATGTCAATTGATGAATTCGTTGCAGAATATGGTGAAAAATATGAAAAATATGGCGTAACAGAAGCAACAATTAGAGATGCAAAAACAACATTAGATTCAAATATTGCAGTAGCACAAAAATTTGCTGAATTCTTAAAAGACTTAGTAGATTTAAGTTACAAAGATGATAAAGATGCAAAAGCAGCTGAAATGGTTACAAAATATTATTCATCAACTTCAAACGTTAAAGAATCAATCATTGCGATTGCAAATGCAATTGCTGAAGACAATGAAGCTACGTCTGATAGATATTCTGCAATTAGTACAAATTATGCAGTTGCAACTCCAAATGATAGTGTCTTTGGACAATTCAAAAAACAAGGCTTACAATTTACAGTTTCATCATCTACTACTTATACGCAAACATCAAGTATTGATGATTACTATAAAGATAAATTAAGAACTATTTATAATGAAATTATTAATTATCAAGCCGCATATACATCATCAAAAAATGAAGAAGATGAAGTTGAAGTAAATCAATATGGTACTGATATTATGGGCAAAAACTTAGACCCTTACTATGAATATACAAAAGATGATAATCGCTACGTTGTTAAACCATTCACAACTGATGCATTCTATAATAAAAATCAAGTAACAATTGCTTATGTTACACAAGCAACTGATCGTACAAAAATTTCTAAAGAAGTTAAGAATGTTCTTGATGAAAATGGTAATGAAGTATTAGACGAAAATGGCGCAAATAAAAAAGAAGTTGTATATAGTGCATTAGATTTTGCGATAAAACTTAATTATGATAAATATTTATTAGATTCAGACGATGATGATGACACTTCTAGTGGATTAACATCAACACAAAAGTCTGTAGTTTCAACATACTATGTTGGTGGTATAAATGCTATTACTGATGAATATCAAACAAATGTAACAGAAGAAGTTATTAAATTATTTACTGATAATAAAGTAACTTTAAATGCAAATTTATCAAAAGATGTAATTTTAACAACTTTAAATGATTCATTAGAATAAGAAACGAAAGCATTGGGCATTTTGCCTGATGCTTTTTTTAAAATTAGAAAGAATGATTATTTAAATTGAAAGATATAATTTACTAGGTGAAATATATGAATTATCTTCCTAAACCATATTTAAATATCAATTTTAAGCCAATAATCAATAATAATTATGTAAAATGGATTTATAATACAAATGATAATTTTAAAAAAATGATAAAAGAAATTGAAAAAGGAATTATTACAAATCAACTTCAAGAATTCTTTTTTATTTTATTTAATGGACATATTATTAAAGATTATCCAGTAGGTTTTGACAATGAGAAAATTTATTTAAAAAATAATATAATTAAATTATCAGAAATTCAAAAAATAAGATTAATATCTAACATTTAAAAAATTTTATACTTAATATTTTTAAATATTTGACAAAATGATTTATAGATGATAAAATTACCATAAATAATTAACAATAATTATCTTTAAAGGAGAAAAAATGCAATATCAAAAGTACATCGATAAATTAAATGTTGATTTAACAAAT
>CAYVQA010000002.1:42645-48239 GCA_964453965.1 uncultured Staphylococcaceae bacterium | reverse complement strand
ATAAATACTTTATCTATTATTTCATCAATTGTTAAATTGATGTTATTTGTTAAAATATCATTTAATGAAAAGTTAAAAACTAAAAAAACAGCAATTAAAATTAACAATAATAATGTTTGAATTAATGATACCAATTTCATTCTTTTAGTAATTTTATTTATTAAATTACCAATTATATTTGAAACACCATTAATAAATAATGGCAATAAAATAATAATAATTAAACTTCTAATTATCATCATAAATTTTGTTGTTTTAACCATTAAATAATAAATTAAAAAATTAGGGAATGAAAAAGCTATTAAAGCAATTAAATCAAATAAATAACTTGAAATTGATTTTGCAATAATTATTTCTTTCTTTTTAATTGGTAAACTTAATAATAGTTCTGCATCTTTTGATACAGATGGTGCAGTTGATTTTAAAATAACAAATAATAAAACCATCATTATTAAATTTGAACATGCGGTATAAATTGCATAACCAGCATATGAATAGTTTTCTTTATCTAAATTTATAAATTCATTTGTCATTGTGTAAGCACTATAACAGAAAAATGCTAACATTAATAAACTTACAATTCCTAAAAAGATAATGGCTTTTAAATATTTGCCTTTCTTTTTATTTTTTAGAAAACCACCAATAAAAGAATTTAAATAGTTTTTTACTAATAATTTAACATTATGCATGTTCAGTTAACTCCAAGAAGACTTCTTCTAAATCATGGTTTTTGGTTATTTCTTCCATTGTTCCTGTTGTTATTAATTTACCATTTTTTATAATTCCAACTTTATTACAAAGTTTTTCCGCAACTTCTAAAATGTGAGTAGAGAAGAAAATCGCACCACCATTTTCACAAAAATCAATCATCGCTTGTTTTACTAAATATGAAGCTTTAGGATCTAAGCCGACAAATGGTTCATCTAAAATTAAAACTTTCGGATTATGAATGAATGCAGCAATCAAGGCTAATTTTTGTTTCATTCCATGGGAAAATGATGCAATGTAATTATTTAATTCGTCGTATATTTCAAATTTTTTTGCCCATTTTTCAATTTCTTCTTTTCTTTTTTCAGTTGTTATATTATAAACATCCGCAATAAAATTTAAATAAGTGATTGCTTTTAGATTTTCATATAAATCTGGGTTGTCTGGAACATAAGCAATAAGTTTTTTAGTTTCTAAAGAATTATCTTTTACAGAAATATTATCAATTAATATATCACCAGCAGTAATTGGCAAAATGCCGACAATCGACTTTATCGTAGTCGTCTTGCCGGCACCATTATGACCAATAAAAGCAAAAATATCTTTCGCTTTAATTTCTAATGATAAGTTATCAACTGCTAATTTTCCATTATCATATTTTTTTGAAAAATTAATAATTTTAACCATATCATTCCCTCAATTATTTTGTAATTTTAATACGTTTTTTAAGTAAATCGTTTAATTTATCAATATTGTTATACGCATTAGAATATTCACTGCGTGTAATATTGCGTTTCAAATAACCAGCATATTCAAAAATTGATTTATCAATCAGCTTAATGTCTTCATTATCTACTTCATTTAAATCATCAATTGTCGTTGCTAAATTGATTAATTCTTCAATTTGCATTTTTGTAGTTGGTTCTGTAACCATATCAAAGATGTTTCTTAAGTAAGAAGCAAGTTGATGAATATTTGTAATATCTGGTACTTTATTAGGGTTTTCATTAACTAATTCAAATTGACGCAAACTAAGTACAATATAAATTGCAAATATACCAAATATTAAAATGAACAATACGACGATAATATAAATGAATTTACTATAATTAATAAAATATAATATAAATGTGATGATAAAAGTAATGTATGCTAAATACATTGTCGCACTGCTTACCGGATTAACCGCATCAATCGCTCCAGAAACAACCTTTCGTTTTCCTACAAACCATGATATTAGTAAAGCAATTAATGATACCATCATAAATGCATAAGTAATAATTGTGCACTTATCAATTCCTCGTTTAGAATGACCAGCAATAATAAAAACGATTGCGGAATATGCGGCTACGCCAATAATCCATCCAATTAAACGAAATTTTAAAGATGCTAATTTTTTCATTAAATTCACTTCCTCATTTGCATTTTATTCATTTTACTTGAATACTTGTAATAATTATACCATATTTATTTTTTTTTATCAAGTAATTAAATCAAAGTTACCTTTAACAATCATAGTTTTTTATTTAGTTCATAATAAAAAAGATTGTCTTTAAAAAAGGAAACAGTTTTCACTATTTCCTTCCGTTTTATTATTTTGTTAAAAAAGCAATATATGCTTTATAAGTTTCATAAACGTCTGCTTTTGAAACAATTTCCATTGGTGAATGCATATTTAACACCGCAATACCTGCATCTATTACATCCATGTTTAGATTTCCTAAAATATAGGCAATTGTTCCGCCACCACCTTGGTCAACTTTTCCAAGTTCTGCTGTTTGAAAATTAATATTTTCTTCATCCATTACTTTTCTAAGCCATGCTATAAATTCAGGGCTTGCGTCGTTACAACCACTTTTTCCGCGTGCACCAGTGTATTTATTAAATACGATTCCGTTTCCTAAATATGCTGAGTTTTTGGCATCATTTACTTCTGGATATAAAGGATCAAAACCAGCTGAAACATCACTAGATAACATTTTTGAATTTGTTAAAACATTACGTAATTTTGATACTAATGAGCCTGATAATTCTAATAAATCACAAATTGTGTTTTCAAAAAATCTTGATTGAGCACCTGTGGCACCGATACTACCAACTTCTTCTTTATCAACTAAGATACAACAAGAAGTATATTCAGGATTTTTTACTGAAAGTAAAGCATATAAACTAGTAAATGCACAAACCTTGTCATCATGACCATATCCAGCAATCATACTACGATCTAGACCATAATCGCGTGTTTTATCAGCTGGTACAACTTCAATTTCTGCACTTAAGAAGTCTTCTTCTTCAATATCATATTTATCTTTTAATAGTTTTAAGATATTTGCTTTTACCGCATCTTTTTCTGTATCTTTTAATGGCATTGAACCAAGCGTAATGTCTAATCCTTCACCATCAATAACTTTTGCAGCAGTTTTTTGCATTTGATCACCAGATAAATGAATTAATAAATCATTAATACCTACAATTGGATCATTTTCATCTTCACCAATTACAATGTTTACTATTTCGCCTGATTTTTTTACAACAACACCATGTAAGGCAAGTGGAATTGTTACCCATTGATATTTCTTTATTCCACCATAGTAATGTGTATCAAGTAAAGCAAAACCTCTATTTTCATATAATGGATTTTGTTTTATATCCAATCTTGGTGAATCAATATGTGCACCAAGAACTCTAATTCCATCTGTTAATGGGCGTTGTCCAATAACATATGCACAAACATTTTTTTCACGGTTTACCATATAAACTTTATCACCTGGTTTTATTGATGATAATTCGTTAACATTTTTGAATCCATGTTTTTGTAATGCTTCAACGCTTA
Source organism: uncultured Staphylococcaceae bacterium (assembly GCA_964453965.1). Taxonomy (GTDB): domain Bacteria; phylum Bacillota_I; class Bacilli_A; order ML615J-28; family CAG-313; genus CAYVQA01. The sequence continues at coordinate 44,698 of CAYVQA010000002.1, read as the reverse complement.
GTTTTGTCATTTCTCTTTCTGTTTTTCCTTTTGTTAAAAAATCTTTATAGATTTCTGAAAAATCCATTACTTCTTTTAACATTTTTGAATCGTATTTTTCCCATGCGTTTTTTGCGTACATTTCTTGTACCTCCTCATTTTATTATTTACATATTTTTTATTTTGATGCCATTTTTTTTAGGGCTTCTGAAGCTGCTAATTGTTCGGCATCTTTCTTTGATTTTCCAATCCCAGTGCCAAGTTTAATTCCATCATGATATACAGATACTGTAAAAGTTCTATCGTGGGCAGGACCTTCTTGTTTTTCTAATTTATATTCAAGTGCATTTCTACTTTCTGCTTGAATTAATTCTTGAAGTTTGCTTTTGTTATCGACAAACGGAACGACATCTTCAGCTTTGATATGTGGAAATACTTCAACTTCTAATATTTTCGATACTTCTTTTAAACCACCTGTTAAATAGATTGCGGCTAAAAAAGCTTCAAATGCATCATTAATTATGGCATGCCGTTTACGACCACCATTTTGCTCTTCCCCTTTGCCAAGAAGAATTACTTTGTCAATCCCAGTTGCGATTGCATATTTGGCATTTGCTTCTTCACATACATATGTTGCCCTAAGTTTTGTCATTTGGCCTTCTGGAATATTTGGAAATTTGGTATATAAATATTCTGCAACTAAAAATCCTAAAACGGAATCGCCTAAAAATTCTAATCTTTCATTATGTTTTAAATTGTGTTCATTTGCATATGATGAATGCGTAAGTGATTGTTCAATTGTTTTATTAATTTTGACTTTCAATTTATATTTTTTTAATATTTCTTGCAAAATTTCTAATTTTTTGCTATCCATATCTTCACCTAATTAAGAGGATGTTCTTCTAAATATGCTTTCATCTTGTCAACAACTTTATGGGCAACAACTTTTCGGCAAAGAATTATTGCATTTTTAAATGCTTCAGGACTTGATGAACCATGACCTTTGATTACAGTTCCATCAACACCAAATAACGTTGCACCACCAATTTTTTCTGCGCTAAAACGTTCACTAAATCTTTTGATGTTTTTACGCATAAATATGTAGCCTATCATTCCACCAAGTGAGCTTTTTATTTCTTCTTTTAAGGCTTTTCCAAATGCTTTTCCAGTACCCTCAAAAGTTTTCATTGCGATATTACCTGTAAATCCATCAGTAACAATAATATCTGCATCACTTGTTAGTAATTCTTTTGGTTCAATATTGCCACAGAAATTAATTGTTTCTGATTTTTCTAAAAGTTCATATACTTGTTGTTCTAATTCTCTTCCTTTACCAACTTCTGTACCAATATTTAACAAATATACTTTAGGCTTTTTAATTCCTTTTACTTCTTTTGCATAAATATTAGCGTATTCCGCATATTGTAACATATATTCTGCAGTCATTGTTGTATTTGCGCCAACATCTAAAATAAGTGCTCCACCTTCTTTAAATGATGGTACATTTGGACATAATGCAACTCTTTTCATTCCTTTAATTCGTTTAATAACGAAATGTGCTGCAACAATTACCGCTTGTGTTGGCCCAGCTGTTACTACGCCTTCAACTTCTTTATTTCTTACAGCTTGGAAAGACATTACTAATGATGAATCTTTATTTCTTCTTATTTCCGTGATTGGATCATGTTCACCCATATCGATTGTTTTTGGTGCATGAACAATAGTAATTCTTTCTGGATTAGTTAATAGTGGTTTGATTTTTTCTTCATCACCATATAATACTAATTCTAAATCAGGATATTCTTGAATGGCAGCCATTGCACCTTTTACTGTTATATCTGGTGCAAAATCGCCACCCATAGCATCAATTGCAAGTTTAATCATTTGAGTTACCTCTTTTCTTTTTAATTTTTTAATCTAAATTTTCGATTTTTAATCGATAATTTTCTTTAGCATTTATTAATAATGCTTCATATTCTGGATTATTAAATAATTCATTGTTTTCAATCATTTCTTCTGCGTCTTCATTGACTATTTCTAATAAATCACTATCTACTCGTAAATCAACATATTT
>CAYVQA010000002.1:0-42545 GCA_964453965.1 uncultured Staphylococcaceae bacterium | reverse complement strand
AAAATTCCAATTTCATTATTGATAAAGCGATTAATAACTTCGTCTTTTTCTGTTGTTTTTAATCTACCATGAACTAATCCTACTTCAGTTATTCCTTTAAAATACTTTTTCATATTTTCAAAAATTTCTAACGCATTTGCTGTGTCGATTGATTCTGATTCTTCAATTAATGGAGTTACCACATAAATTTGATGTCCGGCTTTAATTTCTTCTTTCATATGTTCAATAACTAGATTTTTTTCTTTTTTATTAACATATTTTGTAATAACTGGCTTTCTAAATTTTGGCATTGTTTTGATAATGGAAATGTCAGAATCTCCATATGCGGCGATAGCTAGTGTTCTAGGAATTGGTGTTGCGCTCATTTTTAAATAATTTACATCCAACCCTTTACTTCTAAGTAAAACACGCTGTTGAACACCAAAGCGATGTTCTTCGTCCGCAACTACTAAGCCTAATTTTTTATATTCGACATCTTTTTGAAATAAAGCATGTGTACCAATTATTACATTCACTTTTTGTTCTTTGATTGCATCATATATTTCCTGTTTTTCTTTCGTTGATCCAATCAATAATGCCGGCTTAATAAAGTCAAAATTTTTTAATGTCTCTTTAATTGATTCATAATGTTGCTTGGCTAATATTTCCGTCGGGCACATTAATACTGCTTGATAATTAGCACTACATACTGCTAAGATACTTACAAATGCAACAATTGTTTTTCCACTTCCAACTTCACCTTGTAAAAGACGATTCATCAAATATGGAGCTTTTAAATCTTTTAAAATTTCTTTTATTACTTTTTGTTGATCTAATGTTAATTCAAATTCTAAGTTGTCAATTAGTTTTTTTATTTGTTCTTCCTGATAATTTATTTCTTCATATGATGTACTTTCACGCATATAATGAAGATATTTCATTGATAATTGATATCTAAGTAATTCTTCATATTTAACACGATATTTTGCATTTTCTATTTCGTTTAATTGTTCAGGAAAGTGCATTTTTTTAATTGTTTCTTTTCTTGATAATAAATTTCGTTTTTTTATTAAATCACTTGGCAAAGTTTCTTCAATTGTATTTTTATATTTTCGGTATACTTGTTCGACAATTTCTAAATATTTATTTTGGCTAATTTCTTTTATTTTATATATTGGTACAATGTCTTTATTTATTTCATTTCTAATTATTAAGTCCGCAACTGTAAAATTATTGAAATTTTGATAGAAATGTCCTGTTAACCTAACTACCGTTCCAAATTTCAATTTATCTTTTAAAAAAGCCCGATTAAATATTGTACAACGAATATTTATTGGTTTTGATGTTGTTTCTACATTAATGTTAAAAACAACAGATGTTAGCTTACTTTTTAAATATGTGACTGATACCCTACTACAAACTGTACCTTCTAAAACGATATGTTCTTGTTCTAAAGAAACAATATCTTGATGAGGAGTTAATGTATAATCATCATATTTAGTTGGAAAAGTATTAAAAATATCATTAACTGTTAATATATTTAGTTTTTTTAAGATTGTTTTATATCTTGTAAGAATATAACTTTCATCAGCTAAATTAATCACTTTCATCCATTTCCTCCTATAATATTAGATAAGGTGAAGCTTTTAAACTTCACCGTACCATTTTATTTAATCAAATTTTATTCAATTGATAAAATATAACTATAAATTTCTTGACCACCATTAATTTGTTCTACTTCAACTTCTGGATAATTAGTTGCAATTAATTCTAAAACTTGATTTAATTCTTCATCAGTTACATCGTGTCCATAAATAATTGTTACTAATTCCTTTTCATTAGTATTTGCAGTAGCAAGTAATTTTTCGATTGCGGCTAATTTGTCTGTTTCGCTTGATACAATTTTACCATTGCATAAGCCCATAAAATCTCCTGCTTTAATTTGTAAATCATCGATTTCCGCATCACGGATTGAATAAGTTATTAATCCTGTTGTTACATTATCAATTACTTCTTTTGTTTCTTGTTTAATTACTTCAATATCATCACTACTTGTATCAAGCATTGCAAGGGCTGAATAACCTTGTGCAATTGATTTAGTAGGAATAACATAGACGTTTGTTTTATTATAATATTTTGCGGCTTGTTCAGCTGCCATAATGATATTTCCATTATTAGGGAAAACTAAAATATTTTCCGCATCTAATTCATCAAATCCCTTTACAAAATCATCAGCAGATGGATTCATGCTTTGGCCACCAGATACAACATAGTCAACGCCCATTTCTTTAAATGTTTCTGTTAGACCATCACCACTTGCGACCATCACGATTGCCCATTTTTTATGTGTAGCTTGTTTACGTTTTTCAACACATTCTGGACAACTACATTCTTCAACACTAACAAGTTCAGTATGTTGGACTTGCATATTTTCAATTTTAATAGTTAAAAATTCACCATATTTTTGTGCGAAATTTAAGATTTCACCAGGCTTTTTTGTATGAACATGAACTTTAACTAAGTCTTCATCACGTACACATACAATACTATCGCCCATACTATTTAAATAATCAATAATTTCTTGTGGATCAAAATTTGCAATATCACTTACTTTAGCATTTTGTAATTGTAAAATAAATTCTGTGCAGTATCCATATTCTAAGACACTATCCGCATTAAATGTATATTTTAAGCCAACAGAATTAGTTTGAACACCACCACCAACATGGATAGTTTCGCCCTTTAATGCTTTTAACATTCCTTCGAGAATATAAATATATCCTGCGCCACCACTATCGACTACATTTGATTCTTTTAATACTGGCAATAGATCTGGTGTTCTTTCAAGTGAAGCTCTTGCTTCTGCAAGTAAAACTTCAAAGAATTCTTGAATTGACATATTTTCATTTACTTTTTTATTAACAACTTCAGTTGCTTCTCTTGCAACAGTTAAAATTGTACCTTCAACTGGTTTCATAACTGCTTTATATGCTTGTGCAACGCCTGATTCAAATGCTTTGCCTAGTTCAACCGCATTTACTTCTGTAAATCCTGCTAAACCTTTATAAATGCCTCTAAATAATTGTGAAAGGATAACACCAGAGTTACCTCTAGCTCCCATTAACATTCCTCTTGAAAATTTCTTTGCTATATCGTATATTGATTCTTCGTCTACATTCTTAATTTCGTTTACGCCGGCTTCAATAGTCATACGCATATTAGTACCTGTGTCGCCATCAGGAACTGGAAATACATTTAAAGCATCAACCGCTTTATAATTAAGTTTCAAATTTGCGCAACCATTTATAACCATTTCTTTATAGGTTATACCGTTTATTGTGTGTTTTTCCACTTTTTTATCTCCTTCGTATAAAAATTCTAATTAATGTGCTATAAGCGTACTTATAGCCTTAATATATTACCACATTTTTAATATTTTTGCAAGGAATATGTTTAATATGGACTTTTAGGTGAAAATTTTCCCGTTGTAATTTTTCAATTTTTGGCATTTTACTTGCAAATTCATTTCTGTTGTGGTATAATACACTGAAGTTAATAAATATTTATAAATATATAAAGGAGGGCATACTATGGCTCGTAAATGTTATGTTACTGGTTTAGGAAATAGTACAGGTAATCGTCGCTCTCACTCTTTACGTGCTTCACGTCGTACTTGGAAAGCAAATTTACAAAAAGTTCGCATTAAAGACGAAAAAGGGCGTGTTGTAAGAGTGTATGTATCTACTCGTGCTTTACGTTCTGGATTAGTTGAACGCGCATAATTATAAAAATTTGGTGTTTGAAATTCAAACGCCTTTTTTATTTTTTTAATTTTATTCATATCATTTTCTAATTATTAATATAATGAATTAGGTGATATTATGAAATATTCGGTTATTGTTTTGCCAAAATGGCTAGGAATTATTTTAAATTTTTTTAAAAAAATCTTTACAAAAGATAAATAAAAAAAGAATGAAACATTAAGGTTTTTAATGTTTCATTTTATTTTACTAATATCAAGTATGCTTCGCCTGAATGAATTTTTATTATCGCTTCATCTTTTATAAATTTATTACTACTTGTTAAAGTGTTATCTTTTGTTAATAAATAATTATTTAATGGATATTCAACTTTTTCTAATGTAATTAATGTTTCTTCAAAATTAATTATTGATAAATATTGGTAATTATCATTTTTTATTATATATTTTCCTTTTGTCAAAAACTTAATTACTTCTTTTTGATTTATTAGCGTTATTTGTGTTTGATATTTTTTTTGATATTTGGCAATTAACTTTAAGTTCATTAAATAATGATCTGTTCTCGCTCCACCTGCATCATATATGATAATTTCCGAAACATCTTTCAAGTTTATTATTTCCATAAGTGCAAGTTCTAAATCTGTTTGATCTTTTTTTACTGGAAAGACTTTTGTTTGATTTGCATTTTTTGCAAGAAATCTTCCCCCACTATCAAAATCTCCTATCGCAAGATTAGGATTATAATTTTTAAGTTCTTTGATTCCTTTATCGCATGTTATAAAATAATCATCTTTTTCTTGTAAATAATTATTTTTAAATGATTTAATTGGGGAATTACCAATGATTATTACTCTCATAATTGTTCTAATTCTTTAACCTTATTTGTAAAATCATTTGCTTTAAAAAGATAAGTACCTGCAACTATAAGGTCAACACCTGCATCTTTTACAAGTTTAGCAGTATCTAAGTTAATACCGCCATCAACTTCTATTAAATAATTTAGATTGTTTTTTTTGCGATATTCATCTAAAAATTTAATTTTCTCTAATGCACTTTCCATAAATTTTTGTCCACCAAAGCCTGGCTCTACACTCATTATAAGTACTAAATCTAGTTTTTCTAAATATGGAATTAAAACTGTGGCACTTGTATTTGGTTTTATTGATATTCCACATTTAATGTTTTTTTTATGAATCGAGTCAATCAATTTATGATGATCTTTTTTTACTTCATAATGAAATGTAATACTATCGGCACCAGAATCGATAAAAGTATTTACGTATTTTTCTGGTTCGGAAATCATTAAATGAACATCAAAAATTGCATTTGAAAGATGTCTTATTTGTTTTACAATACTTGGACCAAAAGAAATATTTGGTACAAAATGACCATCCATGATATCAATATGTAAATATTTTACTTCTGCATCAGTTGTTCTTTTAATTTCTTCTTTTAAATTTGTAAAATCAGCTGCTAAAATTGATGGTGCAACGATCATTTTAATCACCACTTTCGATTATTTTTTATTTCATTTAAGAAAGATTTATAATTTTCATATCTTTCACTTTTAATTTTATTTTCTGCAAGTGCATTTTTTATACCACATATTTTTTCATTAATATGAAGACACGATGTAAACTTACATGTATTACTATATTCATTAAATTCTTTAAATAAAAATGGCAATTCATTTTCATTTATTTCTTCTAATGATAAGTTTCCAAATCCAGGTGTATCCGCAACCCAACCACCAGAACTTCTGATTAATTCGACATGTCTTGTTGTATGTTTTCCTCTATTTAAGGCAATTGAAATTTCATTTGTTTTAATATCTAGATTATTATCAATTGAATTTAATAAGCTACTTTTTCCTACACCACTTTCGCCAGTGATAAGACTTATTTTATCTTGTAGTAGATTTTTTATATTTTCTAAATTGATTTTTTCATTTGAAGTAATTATTACTTTGTAACCAATTTGTTGATAATAATCGATTTTTTCTTTTACTTGAATTTTTTCATTTTCAGTTAACAAATCCCATTTTGAAAATATTAAAATCGGTGTAATTTCATGATGTTCCAATATTACTAAAAAACGGTCTAGTAAATTTAGATTCAAATTTGGTTTTTTCACACTTGTAACAACCAATGCTTGGTCGATATTACAAATAGCTGGCCTAATTAAGTCGTTGTGGCGTGTTTGAATTTTTATAATTGTTGTATCTTTAAATTCAACAATATCACCAACTTTTGGTTTTAAATCTTGATGTCTAAAAATACCTAATGGTTTACAATTATAATATTCATTTGTTTCTTTCGCGTAAACAGTATATTGTCCAGCGATTAATTTAACAATTGTTCCTTGCATTTTTACCTCTTAATTTTGGTTTTCGCGAATTGTTTTAGCACGAAGTTGACCACACGCGGCATCGATATCAGCACCATGTTCTGCCCTCAATGTAACATTTAAGCCATTTTTCTTTAATATTGTAAAAAATTTTTCTGCTTCATCGTGAGTTACTTGTTTAAATGGTTTTGTTGTAACTTCATTATATGGAATTAAATTAACATAACATAAAATATTTTTTAGAAGCTTTGATAATTCTTTAGCGCATTCATCTGAGTCATTTACATCTTTTAAGAGAATATATTCAAATGTTACTCTTCGGGATGTCTTTTCTAAATAATATTTTATAGCATCAATGATTTCTTCGATTTTATAGCGATGATTAATTTTCATTATTTGGTCACGTATTTGGTTATTTGGTGCATGTAAACTAATAGCTAAATTAACTTGTAATGGAAATTCCGCAAATTCTTTGATTTTCGGAACAATTCCACATGTAGAAACAGTAATATGTCGTGCACCAATTTCTAATCCCTTTGCGTAATTAACAACATTTAAGAAACGTTTTAAATTTTCATAATTGTCAAATGGTTCTCCAGTTCCCATAACAACAATATTACTAATTCTCGCATTTTCTGAATCTAAATCTTTTTGAACCATTAAAACTTGTAAAACTAATTCTGATAAAGTTAAATTTCTAACTTTTCCTAATTCGCCACTAGCACAAAAAGCACATCCCATACTGCAGCCAACTTGAGTTGAAATACAAATGCTATTTCCATAATTGTGTCTCATTAAAACAGTTTCGACCATTTTTCCATCTTTTAAGCCAAATAAATATTTTCTTGTACCATCAGAAGATATTTGACATTTTTTGATTTCTAATGTATCGATAATAAAATTAGTTTTTAAAATTTCAATTCCTTTTTTCGATAAATTAGTCATTTGGTCAAAATCATTAACTCGGTAGCGATAAATCCATTCAAATATTTGTGTTGCTCGATATTTTTTATCACCTGTTGAAACAAAATATTCGCCTAATTCCTCTAATGTATAATCAAATATACTATTCATAAATTCTTATTTCTTCAATATGCTCACCTTGTCGCATATTGATTGCGGCTTCAACATTTTTTGTAACCATTCCAAAAACAGTATGAACACCATCTAAATGAGGAAAGGCATCATGACAAATAAAAAATTGTGAACCACCGGTATCTTTTCCGCGATGTGCCATACTAATAGCGCCTTTAATATGTTTATGAGGGTTATTTGCGGTTTCACATGGTATTGTGTAGCCTGGACCTCCAGTTCCATTGCCAATTGGACATCCTCCTTGTGAAACAAATCCTGGAATTACACGATGGAATGTAAGTCCATCATAAAAACCTGAATTAGCTAATTTTTTAAAATTGTTAGCCGCAATAGGCGCATCTTTTTCATATAATTCAATTTCTATTATTTCTTGATTTGCTAATTTAATATATCCGTTCATATTATTCTTCTTTCATATAAATTTCTTTTTTTAAGACACCAATACAATCTAGATTACGAAGTTTTTGTTGATAATCTAGTCCAAAACCAACAACAAATTTATTAGGAATATCAAAGCCTACGTATTTAGGATTTAATCCTTCAACCATTCTTCCTTCTTTTTTATCTAGTAATGTTACAATTTCAAGTGATGCCGGTTTTAATTCTTGTAAAATTTCAATTACCTTTTTTAGAGTTAATCCTGTATCAATGATATCTTCAACTATTAATATATGGCGATTGGTAACAACCGTATCAATATTTTTAATAACTTTTACTTCTAAAGTTGATTTTGTTGTTCCTTCGTATGATGATACTTGCATAAAATCAATTTCCATCTCACATTCAATGTGTTTAATTAATTCTGCCAAGAAAGGAACACTACCTTTTAATAACCCAACGACTAAAAGATTTTTATTTTCATAATCGATTGTAATTTGTTTTCCAAGTTCACTTGACCTATTTTTAATTTCTTGATTTGAATATAACACTTCTTCTAAAATATTATTCATTTTCTTCCTCTTTCTTTAATTTGCAAATATAAAATCCATCCTGAATTTTTTCTTTATTCGGTAAAATTTTTTCTTCTTCAATTTTTTTAAAATTTGTATGATTAACTAAAAATTTTTTTATCAAATTTTCATTTTCGCATTTTGTAATTGTGCAAGTACTAAAAACTAAAATACCTTTTGGTTTTAAAAATTTACTTACATTGTTTAAGATATCATAAGATAATAAAGATAATTCCTCTATTTTTGAAGAAGTCATATGATATTTTAAATCTGGTTTGTGAGCGATTACGCCTAATCCTGAACAAGGCGCATCAACTAATATTTTATCAAATTGTTGTTCAAAAGTTATTTTTCTAGCGTCTTCTAGGATTGTTTTAACATTTGTTACATTATATTTTTGGCAATTTTCATTAATTAAATTTAATTTATGTTCATAAATATCTAACGCAATAATTTGTCCAGTATTCTTCATCATTCCAGCCATTTGAATTGTTTTCATTCCCGGCGCACTACATGTATCTAATACGATATCATTAAGCGTTGGATTTAAAAATCTTGCGGGCAAGGTGCTTGAATAATCTTGAGCAATTATTTGACCATTTTTAAAAAAATTTGTATGAATTAATGATTTTTTTGTATAAATCATATCATCTTCTAATATGATATATTCATCAATTTTTGATAATTCAAGTTTTAAATTTTCAAAATTATTTGTTAAAAGATAATTTATGCGATATGTGTTGATACTTTTTGTATTGAGATAAGCATTTAAAATTTCTTCTGCTTTCTTTATGTCATAATCTTTAATTAAAAAATTAACGATATCTAATGGCATACTATATTTTATCGAAAGAAATTCTTTTTTTGATAAATTAGTGAATGGTCTTCGCTTTGTTCTTTCAAAATTTCTTAAGACGCCATTTACAAATTTAGTACTTCTAAAATCTGTTTTTTTTACTAAATCTACTAATGTTGAAACAATATAATGATTAGCCATATCCATATTATTAATAACATAAGCACCAATTCTTAAAACATTTTTAATAAATGGTTTTACTCTTATTCCTTTGATAAATGGTTGAAGATAGTAATCTAAAAGAATTTTATTTTCCACTACCCCATAAGTTATTTTCGTATATAGGCGTTTTTCTAAATCACTAAATTTATTTTTTTCTAATTCAGCACTTACAACTTTATTTAAATAAGCATCTTCATTAAATATTTTTACAAGGGAATTGACAATTACTTGATACATTATCGTCGCTCTTTCTATTACAATTTCTGCTAGAAATAATTATGAAATAGTATAATTGTAATTTATCATATTGTAATTTTAAATTACGATAACTCTTATTCTTATTAGGTGTTAAATATTTTAAAGAATATTCTAAGTGATTAAAAATATCAATCCATTGTTTTAAAGTTAAAGTTAAAATCGTTTGATGTTCTTCTAAATATTTAATTGGAATAAGTTTTTTCATCTTTCCTTGTTCTTCTTCTTTAACATATTTAATTAATAAACCCATAAAATCAGTTAATTCACCACCAGTATGGAAAATCAAATATTCAGCTGCTTCGGTTGTTGTTGTAAATTTATCAAGAATGCTTTTTACTTTTTCATAAAAATCAAGCAATGTGTCTTCATCTTTATGATTAAGGATGATAATACTAGCATAGCGAAAACAAGTATTGATTTTTTCTTCTTGTTCCTTGTAAAGTTCCATAACTAATCGATAATCGTTTAATATTTTATTGTGAAGCCAGCGATAATCTCCTTCACTATTTAGATTACTATATTTTGTTATGTCGCTTGCAAGTTCTGCTTTTCTGTTAGTTATAAAATTTATTAATTCGATTTGGTCATCATCTTTTGTGCAAAGAGCTAAAATTTTCATAATTAATAATTGTTTATCTAATGTATTAATTTCATCTTGCATTCCTTTAAATAATTTTAATGTTGAATTATTTTGTTCCAAATTTTCACCTACTTTACTAAGTATTACTAGTATATTATACTATATAATCTTTTTTTTAGCCAGTTTTTTGATAGGCTATTAAAAATTTTTATTAAATATATTTATTTATTTGCAAAATGTCTTTAATTTTGTTATAATTTATCTAGTTTATGAACGAAAGGGGAAACTTATGTATCCTAATTTATTTGATATTGAATTTTTAGATATGTATGCAATTATGATGATTATCGGTATTTTATTATTTAGTGCATATGTTCTTTATAAATTTAAAAAAGCAGATCTTACAAAAAGTTTAATTGAAGATTTAGTTTTAATTTTAATAATCAGTGGTTGTCTAATGTATATTGGCGCCTTTGGATTTGATGCGTTATTTCATTCCATTAAAGATAAAGAATTAAAAACAAATGGGATTACTTTTTTAGGTGGATTAATCACCGCTTTAGCAACTTTTATTATTTTATTTTGTAAAATTTTAAAAAAAGAAAAAAAGAATATCTTTTTCTTTATGAATATTATTATCACTGGTGTTACAATTGCCCATGCATTTGGTCGGATTGGTTGTTTTTGTGCTGGATGTTGTTATGGTAAACCTACAGATAGTATTTTCGGTATAACTTTTCCTATTGGCTCAATGGCATATTGGCAATATGGTCCTAATGTAAAAGTATTCCCAACGCAATTATTTGAAGCAATTTTCTTATTTATTCTGTTTGGTGTTTTAGTTTTTCTTAAAAAAGATCAATTTAAAGTATATTTGATTAGTTATGGAACATTTAGATTTTTCATTGAATTTTTAAGAGGCGATGATCGTGGTGGTTTATTTGGAACTTTATCACCATCACAAGTTATCTCGATTATTCTTGTTATTAGTGGAATTGTTTTATTTATCATTAATCCAAATCAAGAAAGAATTAATGTTCTTGACGAAAATATAGAAGAATTAAAGGATGATATCAATTAAGATATCATCCCATTTTTATTTTATTTTTTTAAATTGTAGAATGAAGCCATTCCTGCATAATAAGATGCATCACCAAGTTCATCTTCAATACGTAATAATTGATTGTATTTAGCGATACGATCAGTACGTGATGCAGAACCAGTTTTAATTTGACCTGCATTTAATGCAACGGCAATGTCAGCAATTGTTGTGTCTTCTGTTTCACCAGAACGATGTGATACTACAGCTGTATAACCAGCACGTTTTGCCATTTCAATTGCAGCAAAAGTTTCTGTTAATGTACCAATTTGGTTAACCTTGATTAAAATTGAGTTTGCAACTCCCATTTTAATACCTTTTTCAAGACGTTTAGTATTTGTAACAAATAAGTCATCACCAACTAGTTGAACTTTTTTACCTAATTTTTCAGTTAGATATTGCCATCCTTCCCAGTCATCTTCTGCTAAACCATCTTCGATTGTAATTATTGGATATTTTTCTACTAAATTAGCATAATATACATCAACCATTTCTTTAGATGTAAATTCGCCTTTATCAGCTTTTAATACATATTTGCCAGCTTTTTCATCATAGAATTCACTTGCGGCAACGTCAATTCCTAAGCAAACATCTTTACCTGGAACGTAACCTGATCTTTTAATTGCTTCTACAACTCTTTCAAATGCTTCTGTATTTGAGCCAAGTTTTGGTGCATAACCACCTTCATCACCTACAGATGTTACATAACCATTTTCTTTTAAAACTGATTTTAAATTATGGAATACTTCTGCGCCCATTCTAATAGCTTCTTTGAAACTTGTTGCGCCAACTGGTAAAATCATAATTTCTTGGAAATCAATACACCAGTCTGCATGTGCTCCACCATTTAAGATGTTCATCATTGGTGTTGGTAATTGATGAGCACTAAATCCACCAAAATATTGATATAAAGGCATACCATAGAAGTCAGCTGCTGCTTTAGCACAAGCAATAGAAACACCTAAAATAGCGTTTGCTCCTAATTTTCCTTTATTTTCTGTTCCATCTAATTCGATCATTGTTTTGTCGATTAGCATTTGTTGAGTTACATCAAATCCTAAAATTTCAGGTGCAATTACTTCGTTAACATTTTCAACGGCTTTTGAAACACCTTTTCCAAGATAACGAGATTTATCACCATCACGTAATTCAACTGCTTCATGAACACCAGTTGATGCTCCACTAGGAACGATTGCTCTACCGAAAGCTCCACTTTCAGTATAAACTTCTACTTCAACAGTAGGGTTACCTCTTGAGTCTAACACTTCACGTGCATAAACGTCAGTAATATAAGGCATTATATATTCTCCTTTTTTAAGTGCAAGTGCACTATTTTTATCATGTAAAATTATATCATATTTTTCCATTTTTTTCAACAAAATGAATAATATGTTTTCTAAACGTAAATTTTTTGTTAATATTTTCTAATTAAAATTTTCTTCCGCGGTATTCTAAATAACAATAACTAGCAATTGGTGTAATAATTATATAAATAATATTAAACCCCTTAATTAAACTAAAAAATACTTTTATTCCATCAATACTAAATACGATTTTAAACGCATCACCAGCACTTAATCCTACACTTAAATAAATAAAAAAGATGTAAGAAAATAAGAAAGCAACATATGATATTAATCCATAAATAGCCGCAAGGATTTTATGAAAAATAGTATAGTATTCCAAGTATTTAAGCATATAACTGCCAATTAAATATGATGATAGAAAGGCAAGAAAGAATAATTGATATGAAATTAATGATTGTAATGCGCCTAAAACAATTGCATATAAAAGTGAAATAACTAAGGGTAGTATGTATCCCAAAATGCTATTTTTTGGCGTTTCATAAAAATCATTATTTTGCATTATTTACGTTCCTTTATCATACTTGTTCCAGTCATTTCAACAGGTTTATCAATTCCTAATAAATCTAACATTGTTGGTGTAATATCACCTAAATTACCTGTTTCTCTTAAAACAAGATTTTCATTTGTTATTAAGAACGGTACTGGATTAGTTGTATGTGAAGTAAATGGCACATGGTTATCATCCCAAATCATATCGGCATTTCCATGATCTGCTGTTAAGACAATTGTTCCACCAACTGCTTTAACCGCATCAAATACTCTTCCAACACATTCATCAACAGCTTCAACTGCTTTAACCGCTGCTTCATAAACACCAGTATGACCAACCATATCACAGTTTGCATAGTTTAAAATGATTGTATCATATTTTTCTGATTTAATTGCTTCAACGACTTTATCAGTAACAATATATGCACTCATTTCAGGTTGCAAATCGTATGTTGCAACAGCAGGAGAAGGAACTAAAATACGATCAGCACCTTTTAATTCTTTATCAATTCCGCCATCAAAGAAATAAGTAACATGAGCATATTTTTCCGTTTCAGCGATTCTTAATTGTTTTAAACCTAAATTTGCAATTACGTCGCCATACATATTATCTAATTTTTGAAGGCCGAAATTTACATCGCCTTTAACTAAATCACTATAAAGCATCATTTGAACAAAATTTAAATTTTTGAATTCTTTGTAATTTACAAGTTCACTTTTTGGACTTTTTGCACAAGTTGGATTCGTTAAAGCGACACTCATTTGAATAGCACGATCTGGTCTAAAGTTTGCAAAAATCACACTATCATTTTCATTTACTACAGCACCTGGAGTAACAATATATGGTTTTACAAATTCATCTGTTACGCCTTCAGCATATGATTCATCAATTCCACCAAGTAAATCTTTTACTGGTCCAATTCCATGAACTAATGCATCATAAGCAGGTTGGATACGATCATAATTTTTATCACGATCCATTGCATAGTAACGTCCAGAAACAATACCTATATGACAATTGTCTTTTAAATTTTCTTGAAGTTTAGAAAGATATGTTTTTGCAGATGTAGGTGGAACATCTCTTCCATCTAAATAAGCATGTACATAAATATTTTTAATTCCTGCTTCGCTTGCTTTTTGCATCATATAAATTATATGATCAATATGAGAATGAACTCCGCCATCACTTACTAATCCCATAATATGTAAATTTGAATCATTTTTAAGCGCATGATTTATTGCTTTTTTCATTGCTGGCATATCCATTAAAGTATTTTCTCTAACTGCAATATTTAGTCTTGTTAAAGATTGAAAAACTACGCGGCCTGCACCTATATTCATATGGCCAACTTCACTATTTCCCATTTGCCCATCAGGAAGTCCAACAGCTTCACCTGACGCTTGAATTAAAGTATGGGGATATTTTTTAAATAAGGCATCTAAATGTGGTTTCTTTGCATTTGCAATTGCATTTCCATCATTATTTGTTCTAATTCCGTATCCATCCATAATAACAAGCATTACTAAATTTTTATCACTCATTATATATTTCTCCTTTTCGATAATTTAAGTAATTATACCACTATTTATGTTTTTTTGCACTAAAAATGATTATGTTAGAAATTATCAAAATACTAAAAGACTATAGAATTAACTATAGCCTAATTTTTACCAAATATTATTTTCAAAGCGGTTTTTTCTAATCTTGAAACTTGAGCTTGTGATATTCCTATTTCTTCGGCTATTTCCATTTGGGTTTTACCTTCATAGTATCTGTCATATATTATATTTTTTAATCTTTTATTTAATTTTTGCATTCCTTCTTCAATCATAATTTTATTTAATTTCTTTTCTTCACTATTCGTGTCATCTGATATTTGGTCGATTAAATAAATTTCATCACCACCATTACTAAAAATTGGTGTATAAATTGAAATTGGTTCTTGAATAGCCTCTAGCGCAATAACAATATCGATTGTTTCTATTTTTAATGCAGCCGCAATTTCTTCAATTGATGGTTCTTTACTATGCTCCTTTTGATATTGTTCTTTATATTGCAATGACTTATAAGCGATATCTTTTAATGAACGTGATACTCTTATTTTCGAATTATCCCTTAAGTATCTTCTTATTTCGCCAATTATCATTGGCACCGCATATGTCGAAAATTTTACTCCATGACTAAAATCAAAATTATCAATTGCTTTAATTAAGCCTAAACAACCTACTTGAAATAAATCATCTAAATTTTCACCACGATTATTAAATTTTTTTATTACACTAAGAACTAATTTTAAATTTCCTAAAACAACTTCATCTCTCGCTGCATCATTACCTTCTTGAGCTTCTTTGATTAATTTTAAGGCTAGTTCCGAATCAATCACTTTTAAATCAGCTGTATTAACACCCGTAATTTCTACTTTATTTCGCATAATTATCCCCCATCTATTTTTAAACTCTACTTAGATTTTTTGCATTTTTTTAATACAATATACTAAATATTTTTTTTAAAAAATTTTTTTAATTATGCAACCTTTACTTTATTTAAGATATATTGACGCATTTTGTCGATTATCTTTTTTTCTAACCGAGATATGTATGATTGTGAGATTCCAAGTTTATCTGCAACTTCTTTTTGTGTTAATGGTTCTTCATTATTTAAACCAAAGCGTAAAATTATTATTTCTCTTTCTCTTTTATTTAAATGATTTAATGCATCATAAATATTGTTTACATCTTCTTCTGCCACTATTTTCGCAAGTGATAATGGTTCTGTTGAACTTAAAACGTCTGTTAACATCATTTCGTTTCCTTCACTATCGACAGATAACACTTCATCTAATGATATTTCTTGGCGAATTCTTTGTGTTTTTCGTAAATACATTAAGATTTCGTTTTCGATACAACGTGATGCATAAGTTGCTAATTTAATGTTTTTTTCAAGTTTAAATGTCTGAACTCCTTTTATTAATCCCATCGAACCAATACTTATTAAATCTTCAATATTAATTTTTGTTGATTCGAATTTTTTGGCGATAAAAACAACTAATCGTAAATTATGAATTATTAATGTGTTTCTTGCGTCTAAATCGCCTTCTTTTACGAGTTTTAAAAGGTCAAGTTCTTCTTCTTCCTTAAGTGGTGGCGGTAAAATGTTATTACTATGAATATAACAAATTTGATTATTATTTATTTTTAAAA
This sequence comes from uncultured Staphylococcaceae bacterium, assembly GCA_964453965.1. Lineage (GTDB taxonomy): Bacteria > Bacillota_I > Bacilli_A > ML615J-28 > CAG-313 > CAYVQA01. Next base: position 26,403 of record CAYVQA010000002.1, on the reverse strand, counting down.
TACTTTTTAAAAATTGATGAATAAGTTTAAGTAATAAGTTAATCATTTTTTTCTCCTATTCCGATTATTAAATCATAATCATCTAATTTCATAAAGGCAAAATATGTAATTATTTCTTCATTTTTATATTTTAATAGCGGCCCAATATAAATATTTACCAATACTTCTCCTAAAATGCTTTTTGTAAGCATTTCACCAATTAAAATATAGTCACTATCTATAAATTTATAATCTAAGAATGCAACCATTATACCTTGATAATAACATTTATTTCCACTATCAATTAAAGTTTTTAATCGTTTATTATTTAAATAATAATCGTTAGTGACAAAGCTACTTTCTTTAGTTGTTTTATTTTTAAGAAAATATTCCAAAAAAATTATTATAACAATTATTAATGAAATAATTAAAAGCCAATGATAAGAAGCAACATTAAAAATTGCTAAAGTTCCTATTAATAAATAATTCATGATGTAATATAATAAAATTTTATAAATTCTGATTGTTTTATTTTTGTCAATGAACGCAATTAAACCAATGATAATCCCATAAAAATGTCGTATTTCCCATAAAAATGGATATGGTAAAATGTAAAATATCAATGATAAAACAGAAATTATTAATACAATAACCATTCTTAAAATACTAATTTTTGAATTAAAAAGAATATTAATAGCTTTAATAAATAAATAATTAATTAAAATTGTAAAAAGTATAACAATATCAACATAAATAATCATTAATATTCTACCTCAAATGAATGATTTCATTATACACTTAAGGAAAAAAAAGATTTGTCAAAATATATGATTTTTAACAAATTTTAAAAAATAAAAAAATTCCTTCTAATAATATTTGTAATTACACAAATTTATTAAAGGAATTTTTATATCTAATATTTAAATGATTATTTAAAACGATTTGCAAGCCATGAAGGTACATTTGTTTGTTGTTTTTCTTCTTTTTTCTCAACAACAGTTGACCCACCGCCAAGGTTTATATTAGTTTGAGGTTTATTAGTTGTATAAACTTTTTTTGGTTCAGTTTCAATTTTAGTTTCTACTTTTTGTTTTCTTGATTCTGAATTATCAAATCCTGTCGCAATAACTGTTACAATAATTTCACCTTGTAAATCTAAATTATAACCTACACCATGAATTATATCGATATCATCGCTTGCGGCACGGCTTATTTCATCAACAATATCTTTAACTTCTGTTAATGTAATATCCGCATCTGCTGTGATTTGAACGATTGCGTCAGTTGCACCTGAAATATCAATTTCAAGTAATGGACTTGTGATTGCAGATCTTGCAGCTTCAATTGCACGGTTCGGACCACTTGCAACCCCAATCCCCATTAAAGCAGTACCTTTTCCTTGAAGAACTGTCTTTACATCCGCAAAGTCAACATTAATTAAGCCAGGAAGTGACATTAATTCAGAAATACCTTGAACTCCTCGTCTTAATACATTATCAGCTTCTTGGAATGCCTTTAGATATGTTGTATCTGATCCAACTGTTTCTAATAATTTATCATTTGGAATTACAACTAAAGTATCAACATAAGGACGCATTTCTTCAATACCTCTTAATGCTTGTTGCATTCTTCTCTTACCTTCAAAAGCAAATGGCTTAGTAACAATACCAACTACTAGTGCACCTGATTCTTTTGCATATCTTGCGACTACTGGTGCAGCACCTGTTCCGGTTCCACCGCCCATTCCCGTCGCAACAAAAATTAAATTGGCATCTTTTAAAGACTCACGAATTTCTTTTTCTGATTCTTCCGCAGCTCTTCTTCCTGTTTCAGGATTTGCTCCTGCGCCTAATCCTTTTGTTATCTTTTTTCCGATTTGAATTCTGCATTCTGCTCTTGATTGTTTTAAAACTTGACTATCGGTATTTATTGCAATAAATTCAACACCATCAACATCGTTATCAATCATTCTATTGACCGCATTACAGCCACCACCACCAACGCCAACAACTTTTAAAACTGGCGTTTCACTAAACATTTCTTTTTGTTCAATTTCTTCTTCGTATGCCATATATTATAAACTCCCTTAGGTTGATTTTATTTTTTCATATTCTGTTTGAATTATATCACATTTATATTATTTTTGAAAGCAATTTGAAATAAAATATTTTTCATGTTTTTTCTACTATTTTTTGATATTTTTTATTTTTAACAATTTTTGACCTTTTTTAGGTATTTGTCACCATTATATAGCTTTTTTCATAATATAAAATGTAAAAATAATTTTTTAAAAGGAGAAAATATAATGATTTGTGTAAAAAAATATGGTGGCTCATTATTAAAAGAAAAAAGTGATTTATCAAAAATTTCCTACGAAATCATCGATGATTTTTTAAATTTATCAAAGACTCAAAAAACAAAGTTTATTATTGTTATTTCAGCTTTTAATAATACCACAAGAAAATTAAAAAACGAATTTGATTCTTTTCTTAATACAAAAGATAATCAAAATGAAGCTGCCTTTTTAATCACTGGCGAACTACAAATTTCACCACTTCTTTCGGCAATAATTAATAATTATGGTCTAAAATCAATTGCTTTAAATGCAATGCAAATTGAATTATTAACAGATAATAATTATTTAGATGCCAATATTATTTCTGTTAATAAACATAAAATTGATGAGTATTTATTAAAATACGATATTTTGATAATTAGCGGTTATCAAGGAATAACTGATAGTAATGAATTTACAACGTTAGGATTTAATGGATCAGATTATACTGCTTTATTTCTTGCGACATCATTTGGCGTTCCATGTGAAATATATAAAGATCAGCCGTTAAAAGTTTTTAATAATCCATCTTCTTTAGAAATTCCCTATTTAAGTTATGATCAAATGCTTTTTTTAATTAATAATGGTTTAAATATTTTTCAAAAGAAAGTTATCGATTATGCCAAAAATAATAATACAAAAATTATCTTAAAAAGTAATAAAAAAGAAACGATTATTAGTAGTAATGAATATGTATCAATTACGCCATTAAATATTCAAGAATTAAATTCATACCAAATTAAAATTATTAGCCCTTATATAAAAAATGATTCTTTTCAATATTTAATTAAAAAACATTTTGAAATTGAAAATGTCTTTACTTATGAAAACTATTTAACATTTTTTGTTTCAAAAGGAATGTTTAAACAACTTGAAGAAAAAAGTCATTTAATTTTAAATAATTTCAAACATACAACTTTTATTATTGATGATTTTTTTGAGTATCAGCTTATTTTTTCTAATTTAAAAAAAATAAAAATCAAAAAAAATAAAGATATTGATATAAAAATATTAGAAGATGTTAAATTATGTTAAAAAATAAATCTCAATATCATATTGCGATAATTGGTTCAACAGGACTCATTGGCCAAACATTAATAAGTTTATTAGAAAAAAGCACCATTCCAATAGGTAATATTTATCTTTTTGCAAGTAATAAAAGCATTGGTAAAAAGATTAAATTTAAAAATGAAATAATTGAAATATTAAAATTTGATCTATCTTATTTTGACAATATCGATATTGTATTTTTCACATCACCAGCAAATGTTTCTGCAAGTATCGTCCCAAAAATTATAAAAAAAGATCTTATCATAATTGATAATTCATCTTATTACCGGATGTTTAAAAACGTTCCTTTAATCGTTCCTTATGTTAATGACGAAAGCCTTTCTAAATATCGACTGATTGCAAATCCAAATTGTTCAACAATTCAAAGTGTTTCTGTTTTAAAAACAATTGATGATTTATATTATTTAAAAGAAATTAATTATTCTACTTATCAAGCAGTATCAGGAAGTGGTTATAAAGGAGTTATTGATTTAGAAAAAAGAAAGAAAAACTTTTATCCCTATGAAATTACTAAAACATGTATTCCCTCAATTGGTAAAATTTCAATAAATAACTTTACTGAAGAAGAAAATAAAATGATATGTGAAACAGAAAAAATTTTAAATCATCATATTAAAATTAGTGCAACTTGCATACGGGTTCCTATCTTAATTGGCCATGGAATCGTTACATTAATAAAAACAAAGAAAAAAATAAATTTGGATTTTTTAAAGGAAAAACTAAAAAAGAATCCGCGTATTATTATTAAAGATAATCTAGAAAATAATTATTACCCAACTTCAATTGACACTTATAATAATGACTTTGTCTATGTAGGCCGATTTCGTTTAATTAATGATTATGAATTATTATTTTATTCGACAAGTAATAATATTTTAACTGGCGCCGCATCTAATTCGCTTTATATTTGTGAAAAAATTATTAAAGAAGTTAAAAAAGACTGTTGACAATAACGCCAACAGTTTCATTTTTTTATTTATGCGATTGATACCCCAATTTTTCATATCTTTCAAATAATTCTTTAAAGCGATTAAAATGAACAACTTCTCTTTGACGAAGATACAATAATACTTGAATAACATCTTCATCTTCAGCTAAATCAATTAAGTTTTCGTAAATAGCTTTTGCTTTCATTTCCGCTGCCATATCTTCGGAAATATCAGATAAAGGATTTCCTACTGATGAAATATATTTAGCAGTATCAGGAAGACCGCCGGATGATTCTGGGAATAAATCCAAACCATGTTCTGTATAGTATGATTCTAGACCATTTGCTTTAATATCTTCAATTGTAACATTTTTTAATAATTGATAAACCATGGTACAAATCATTTCAACATGAGCAAGTTCCTCTGTTCCAATATCAGTAAGTAATGCTTTGCCTTCATCGTCTGGCATTGTATAACGTTGATTTAAATAACGGATTGCGGCCATAAGTTCGCCTTGTGGTCCACCATATTGTGACAAAATACATTTTGCAAATTTCGGATTGGATTTTTTGATATTAATTGGATATTGTAGTCTTTTTTCATATTTCCACATTACTTAATCCATCCTTCCCAAGGCCAATCCTTATTTTGTTCAAAAAATTGATTATGTTGATTTATATAATCATAATAGCCTTTTTTGGTATTTTCATATAATGTCTTAGCTTCAAGACAATTGGGATTTGTATCTAGATATAATTTTAAATCATGTAATAAAAATTCATATTTCATTATCATAAGTTCAATTTGTTCAGTTTCATTAAATGTCTCAATTTTTTTAATTTGATAATTTTTATAAGGAATATATTCATCTTTTACGATATTTCCCATTTCTAATGCTTCATTTAAGTTGTAAAATTTTGCAACTTGTTTTGGTTGATTCATAATATATCTAGGACTTGAAAAATAATTATAAAAACTTTGCATATTAACCTCCTACAATAATAGGATATGCAAAGACTTATTTTATTCTTAGGCTTTTATCATTAATATTTTTAAAATTTTCAATTATTTCAATTTCTAATTCTAAATCATAATTTAGTTTTTCTTTTGCTAGTGTTTTTAAATAATTTATTAAATTTAACATGTCTTGAAATGTTGCATTTTTTTCATTAATTAAAAAATTTCGATGTTTTTTTGATATTTTCGCATCATTAAAATGAATTTCGTCGACATCTAATTTTTTTATTATTTGCCATGCTTTAATATTAGATAAATTTTTAAAAGTTGAACCAAAATTATTACTATTTAATGGTTGATTTTTTATTTTATTTTGCCATTCTGCTTTTAATAAATTACTATTTCCTTGATGGTTAATTAAGAAATATCCTCTTAAAATGATTCCTGATTTTTCTTTTAATAATGAGTAACGATATTTAAAACCTAATTCATCTTTTGAATATGTTTTTATTTTTCCATCAATATCTAAGTAATCAATTGCAATAATGACATCTTTTATTTCTTTCGTTTGTGTTCCAGCATTATTATAAATTAAGCCGCCTATTGTTCCAGGAATTGTTCCAAATGTTTCTAAATTACCAATTTTCATTTTTGATAGTTTATTAATTGTTGTAATTGCATTTGAACCAGCTTCAATCATTAAGATATTATTTGTTAATAATTTATAATGGTTAATCTTTTTTAAAGAAATAACTATTCCATTAAAATAACAATCATTAATTAATAAGTTGCTTCCATTTCCAATTATAAAATAAGGAATATCTAAATAAATAATTTTTTTAAATACTGTTAAAAGTGAAAAAATATTATTAGGATAGAATAAAAATTTAGCAATTCCACCAATTTTTATTGTCGTTAATTTTTTAAAACTAACGTTAAAATAACATTCGCCTAATTGATTTTGTTCAATTTCCTTAATTAAATTTTCGATATTATCCTTCTACCATTTCTTTTATAATATTTGTAAATTTTGTTATTGATGTTTCATTATTATATTGTTCTAATCTTCTTTGATAACTTATTTCTTTTTCAAGAATTAAGTTTATTAATCTTATTAACGATTCTTTGTTTAAGTTTTTTTCTTCAATGACAATGCCTAAATTATATTTTTTTATATAATTAGTGTTTTTTAATTGATGATTTGCGGTGACATTTGGCGATGGAATAAAAATTCCTAATGTATTACTACCGATTATTTCTGAAATTGTCGTCGCACCTGCTCTTGAAATTACTAATTTTGACTCGATGATATATTTTATAAGATTTGTTGTCGAAGGAATAATCGTTAAATTATTAATATTTTTGGCCATTTCTTGATATTTTAAAAAATACTTAGTTCCTGTTACCATTATAAAATTGTAATCTTTAAATTCATTTATTACATCTAACATTATTTGATTTATTTTTTCAGATCCTAAACTTCCTGATGTAATTAAAATTTGTTTTTCTTTCTTTTTATAAAAAGGGATTTGCAATTTTGCATATTCGCTTCTTGGATTGATTAAATATTCTTTGATATTTTGATATTTCCTTTTGATTTTTAAATTTTGATATGAATAAATAAATTTGTCTGCATATTTTAAACTTAATATATTTGCAAGCCCTAAAATACTATTTTGTTCATAAATTAGAATTTTAATTTTAAGAGATGATGCGGCTTTGGTAACTATTCCTGAAACATATCCTCCCATTCCAATTATTAAATCAGGTGTATCTTTTTTTAAATCATTTTTTATTAATTTATAAGCTTTTAAATTTGTTTTTATTGCATTTATGATTAATTTATTAATTCCTTTTGTTTCATAGTAATTTATTTTATCGAAGTAATTTTGTTTTTCATAAAATGAACTAATGGCTTGTTTTTTTGAAGTATATAAAATTATTTCATTTTGATATTTTAGTTTTTCAATTATTGGTAAAATTGGCGTTAAATGTCCTAAAGTTCCGCCACTTGCAATAACTATTTTCATAATGTTTCTCCCCTACTTATATTTAATAAAATACTAATTTCAATCATACTTATAATTAAACTTGTGCCGCCATAACTTATTAATGGTAACGTAATTCCCGTAACAGGTAAAAGGCCAATAACAACACCAATATTGATAAATGTTTGTGTAAATAAACTTACGGCAATTCCCATTGATAAATATTTTAAAAATTTATTTTCTAATATCATACTGTGTTTTAATGTTCTAATAATGATAATTAAAAAAGAAATAATGACAATTAAACCGCCAATTAAGCCTAATTCTTCACAAATTATTGCAAAAATAAAATCATTTTGTGGTTCTGGTAAAAAGAAATGTTTTTGAATTGAATTATTGTAGCCAAAGCCGAAAATTCCCGATGGTGCCACCGCAAACAATGCTTGAATTGACTGAAACCCAGTTCCAAGTGGATCACTCCAAGGATCTAAAAAAGCCATTATCCGCTTTAATCTATATGGCGCAACAATTATTAGTAACGCAAGACCGCCTATACAACATATTAATAATAATATAAAATATTTTATTTTTGCATGGCTTATAAAGATAAGGAAAAAAGCTGATATTAAAATAACAATTCCGGTTCCAAAATCAGGCTGTAACATAATAAGACCAAAAACGGCTAAAGGTAAAATAATAATACAAATAAAATGTTTGAATTTTTTTAATTCTTTTTCATAATCACTCAAATACTTTGATAATAAAAAGATAACTGCAATTTTCATAAATTCTGAAGGTTGGAGCGTAAAACTTCCAATCCCAAGCCAACTTCTTGCGCCACCTCTTACAATTCCAACACCAGGAATAATCACAATTATTAAAAGAATTAATCCAAAAAGAAAAATTAAAGTACTATATTTTTTATATTTTATTAAATCAATTTTTGTTATAATTATCGATAATATTATACCAATTAATAAATAAATAATTTGTCGATTTGAGAAATAGAATTGATTATTATATTTAAATTTTGCGACGACATTACTAGCACTATAAACCATAAAGATACCAATAATAAGTAGTAATATAAAAGGAATTAAAATTACTTTGTCAACTTTTTGTCTTTTCTCCATATCATCACCATTATATTTTATTTATCAAAAAATAATTCTAGAATAGTAAAGTTATCAAAATAATAAATCCTAAAATAATCCGATATATACCAAATCCTTTTAAAGATTTATTTTCGACAAATTTCATTAGCTTATTTATAACAATTTTTGAAACAATAAATGCAATAATCATACCAATTAATAATAAAACTAAATCACTATTTATAATTTTAAAATTATTTAAATATTTTATTATTTTTAAAAAACTTGCACCTAGCATAATAGGAATTGAACACATAAAAGAATAATCGGTTGCTTTTACTTTATCACCAAGAAGAATAATTCCTGCAATTATCATTATACCACTTCTTGATGTTCCTGGTATTAATGCTAGTATTTGAAATATACCTATTAATAAGGCTATTTTGTAATTAATATTTTTTTTTTTAAAATTTATTTTATCAATAAATAAAAAAAGTATTCCATATCCGATTAACATAAATGAAACAATAACTGAATTATATAATTTTGAAAATAACAAATCATCTAAAAAATATCCTATTATCGCAACAGGTATAGTAGAAAATATAATATAAATCCAGTTTGTATGTATATTTTTTTTATTTTCCTTTTCTAAAGGATTTAAAAGTTTAAAATATTTAATTATGACAGCACTGACAGCCCCAAGTTGAATAACAACTAAAAATAATTCATAAAAATTATCATTACTAAAAATTTCTTTTATTTTTAAATATTTTTCAATTATAATCATATGACCCGTACTACTTATCGGAAGCCACTCTGTTATTCCTTCAATTATCGCAATAATGATAATTTTAATTAAATTAATAATTTTCATTCTTCTCAATTTAATTCACCATTTAAAAATATGTTAATAAAAATTAAAAAAGAACATAAAAAAAAGATGAAGTATCCATAATACTACTTCATCTTTTTTTTATTAATTACCAATTTCTGGTCCTAAGCCAGAAGAACTTGAATTTGCTTTTCGGCCTTCTTCTACTTCGGTTGTTTTAGTTAATCCTATCTCAGTAGAATTACAATTTGAAATTGTACCACCATCTTTATAACCGGCAATTCCACCGACATAACAATGAAATGCGGATTTTGTACTACCACTAAGTGTATAAGCTGTAACATTTACATTATTGTATCTTATACAATCGGTAATAGTTCCACCACATAAATGACCAACAAAGCCGCCAACATATGACCAACAATCAGCTTCACTATCTTTTTTATAATTTATGCGAGTTTTTCCTTTTACTTTAGTATTTTTGATTTGGCAACTAATGATTGTTCCACTTGATAATTCGCCAACATAGCCACCAACAAAAGCTCTCGTCTTTCTTTTTTTATCATCAGAGTCATGATATGCGTCAATATTTGAATTTTCAATTTCACACAATTCAATTTTACCGCCAGTTAATCTTCCACAAATGGCGCCAACATAAATATTTTCAATTGTATCATGATACTTATGAATTTCAAATTGGAGATTATCAATTTTTAAAGTATTAATTGTTCCACTTAGTTCTTTAAACATTCCAATTAAACTATCGGAATTACCACTATCAATTTTATATGTTAAATTTTTTATTGCATATCCATTTCCATTTAATTGCCCATAGAAATTATCTAATGGTGTCCAAGGGTAATCTGTACAATCAATATCGTTATCTAAAACTAAATAGTCACCTGCTTTTGCGTCTTTAAGCGCTTTATATAAACCTGCTACATTTTGAATATGAATTTTACCATCATCTTCTTTAGTTGTACCTGTATAATTTGTTGGTATAATATTATCTAAATTATATTTTTCGATAATACTTCCATAATCAAAATCTAATTTATCATCACATTCAAATTTTAAATTGTCATCGCCACAGTAAAGATAATTAAATCCTCTACCAATAATCGATGAATTTATTGTTATAAAATATTCACCAGTTGATATGCTTTTAATGATTGTTCCATAAACTTTCGTATCTACTGATAAATAGTAATAATATTTTCCTGCCGGATCACCACTTTTAAATGAAATACTTGTTGTTCTTGATTCACTTTCGCTATATGTTGATGTTTCATTATATGTATTACTCCAAGAACCAGATGTATTTATCCCCTTTGTTATAGAATAACCATATTCAACTCCAAGTGATGCTTCAAAGCCTCCTTCTGATGGAGCTTTCAATCCAACTGATTCAGAATATTTACAATCTTCTGTATAAGCAAAATTGACACTTGCTTCATATGTAGAAGTAGTAGAATTTTCAATTGTTGTAGATGTTGCGCTAGAAGCTGTCATTGTTCTAGTTACATCTCCATAGCCACCATAAGTACAATAATCATAGGTTGACTCAATTGGAATATTATGATATTCTCCTAAATCAAAAACAAAATAATAATAATTGTCATCTCTAAATTGAACAATGTCTTCTAGATTAATTTCCGATTTTTTTTCAATTGTTGTTCTTGCGCGAGCTAATTTAATTTTATCTAAAGGTGTTCCAGTTTGTGTATTGTTATTTTCAAGGCCTGAATATTTTGCATATACTGTTAAATCTGAATTGATTGCGGAAATATCTTTATCCCAACCAATAAAATCATAGCTCACACCATTAATTTCTATTTTTGTAATTTTTTCGCCAGCATAAATTGCAGGTTGGCCTTCTTCAATATCAGTTGCTTGATATAATAATGTATTATCCCAGTTTAAAAATGTAACTGTATATGTTTTTTTAGTTGTATTATTAAAAAAATCACAAGATGTTAATGTTAAACACATAATAAAACCTAAAAAAGCTATTATTAATTTTTTCATTTGTAACTCCTTAAATATTTGTATAGTTTAGTATAACATTTTTATAGTTTTTTTTCAACAAAAATGGCAGTTTTTAATTATATTTAAAAAACCACATACGTTTAAATATGTGATTTCCTATCTTATTAAAAATCTTTTTCATCAGTTAAGCCATATTTTTCATAGAATTCTGCTTTAAATTCTAAGAATCTATCTTCTTTAATGGCTGTTCTAATATTTTTCATTAAATTAAGTAAAAATTGAATATTGTGAATTGTAATTAATCTTGCGCCTAAAATTTCTTCAGCTTTTACTAAATGACGCAAGTATGCTTTTGTATAGTTTTGACATGTATAACAATCGCATTCTGGATCTAACGGTGTAAAGTCACGTTCAAATTCTTTATTTTTTAGAATTAATCTTCCATGAGATGTCATTGCAGCTGAATGTCGCGCGATTCTTGTTGGTAAGACACAATCAAACATATCAACACCACGTTCAACCGCATCTAATATTGCTCCTGGCGATCCTACTCCCATTAAGTAACGTGGTTTATCTTTTGGTAAGATTGGCGTTACCCAGTCTAATGTTCGATTTTGAATGTATTTTGGTTCTCCAACGCTTGTTCCACCGATTGAATAACCAGAGAAATCCATTTCAACTAATTCTTTAGCACAGAATTTTCGAATGTGTTCAAAATCTCCACCTTGAACAATTCCAAATAATCCTTGTTTTTCTTTAAATTGATGAGCATCCTGACCTCTTTTAGCCCATCTTAATGTTCTTTCAACAGATTTTTGCATATAAGATTCTGTACATGGATAAGGAGGACATTCATCAAAACTCATCATAATATCACTGCCTAAATTATTTTGAATTTTAATTGCTAATTCTGGTGATAAGAATAGTGGTTTACCACTTTTATGATGATGGAAAGTTACCCCTTCTTCTTTAATGTTTCTAATTTTCGCAAGTGAAAATACTTGAAATCCACCCGAATCTGTAAGAATTGAGCGATCCCAATTCATAAACTTATGTAGTCCACCTGCTTCTGCAATTATATCATCTCCAGGTTGATTCCATAAGTGATATGTGTTACCAAGGATAATTTTTGCACCACAAGCTTCTAATTCTTCTTTTGTTAAGGTTTTAACTGTTGCTTGTGTACCTACTGGCATAAAAATTGGTGTTTCGAAAGTTGAATGTGGTGTTTCGATTCTTCCAAGTCTTGCAAGCGATCTTGAATCTTCTTTTAAAAGTGTATATTTAATTGGTTTTTCCATATTATTCATTTAATCTTTTTTCAAGATCTTTTTTCAAATCTTCGTATCCAGGTTTGCCAAGTAAACCGAACATATTTCGTTTATAACTTTCAACTCCTGGTTGATTGAATGGATTAACACCTGTTAAATAACAAACTAGACCACATGAGAACATAAAGAAATATAATAAATATCCTATCGTATAAGCATTAATTTCGGCTAATTCAATCACAATATTAGGAACATCACCATCAACATGAGCAAGAATAGTTCCTTGCATTGCATAGTGGCACACTTCATTAATTGTTTTGCCAGCTAAATAATTTAAACCATCTAAATTATTTTCTGCAGTTGTTAGAGTAATATCTTTATCTGGTTTCTTTACATCAATGATTGTTTCAAATAAAATTCTTTGGCCTTCTTGAACATATTGTCCTAAAGAATGTAAATCAGTTGAATAAGTTAAACTACTTGGGAAAATTCCTTTATTATCTTTTCCTTCTGATTCTGCAAATAATTGTTTCCACCATTCACTGATGAAATTTAATTTTGGTTCATAGTTCACTAATATTTCAACATTTTTACCAAGTTCTTTTTGCATTATATTTCTGATATTAGCATATTTTAATGCTGGATTATTGTCATAATCTTCATTATAACAATCATTCATTGCAGATAGAGCGCCGTCCATTAGTTTTTTAATATCAACGCCACTGCAAGCAATTGGTAATAAACCTACAGCTGTAAAGACAGAATATCTTCCACCAATATCATCAGGAACAATGAATGTTTCATAACCTTCAACAGTTGCAAGACTTCTTAATGCGCCTTTAGCTTTATCAGTTGTCGCATAAATTCTTTTTGATGCATCTTTTCCATATTTTTTTTCTAGTAATTCTTTAAATAATCTAAATGCAATTGCTGGCTCAGTTGTTGTGCCCGATTTAGAAATAACATTTACAGAAAAGTCTTTATCTTCTAAATAAGAAAGTAATTCTTTTGTATATGTTGAAGATAATGAATTACCAGCAAAAATAATTTCTAATCCTTTATTTTTAGGAAAATAGCTTGCTAAAACATCAATTACAGCTTTTGCGCCTAAATATGATCCACCAATACCAATAACTACTAAAACTTCGCTATCCTTTTTGATTTGTTCACTTGCTTTAATAATTCTTTGAAATTCTTCTTGGTCAAAAGTTTCTGGATATCTTAACCATCCTAAAAAATCATTACCTAAACCTTTTTTATTAATTAAAGTATCTTTTGCATTTAGTACTTCAGAAATATGTTTTTCAATTGTATCTTGCGATACAAATTTTAAAACATTTTTATTATTTATATTAATTGTTTTCATATTTTTGCCTCTTGTTAATTAATTTTAAGTATTTGTAATAATTCTCGTTTTACATTTTGAGCAAATTCTGTCGCATTTGCTTCATTTTGATCCTTAACAGAAACATAAATTTTTAATTTAGGTTCAGTTCCAGATGGTCTAAGTACAAACCAACCACCATCATTAAAAATATATTTGATAACTAATGATTTAGGTAAAGTAATTTTTTCTTCTTTACCATTTATATATCGAATTGACTTATCATAATCTTCAATTGCATATATTTTTTTATTTGCAATTGTTTGATAATGATTGTTTTGGAAATGACGAACCATTTCTTCGATTTGTTTTGCGCCGGCTTCTCCTAATAAATTAATATTATGGATTTCTTCTTTATAAAAACCAATTTCTGAATATATTTCATTTAAAACATTTGTTAAAGTTTTATTTATTGTTTTATAATAAGCTGCAACTTCGCATAATATTAAACAAGCTTGTAATGAATCTTTATCACGAACAATATCTTCGATTACATATCCATAAGATTCTTCGTATCCAAAAACAAATTCTTGATTTGGGTTGTTTTTTATTTCTTCCATTTGTTCGCCAATAAATTTAAATCCTGTTAAAGTTTGAACAAGTTTTAAATTATATTTTTTGCATAAGTCACTCGCCGCATTAGATGTAACAATTGTATTTAAGACAATACCTTCTTTTGATATTTTTTTGTTTTTACCAATATAATCTAAGATAATAGCACCTGTTTGATTACCTGTTAACAAATCATATTCGCCTTTTTCATTTCTAACCGCAACTCCCATACGGTCAGCATCAGGATCAGTTGCAAGTAAAATATCCGCGTTAACCTTTTTTCCTAAATTTATAGCATATTCAAATGCACTTGCGTTTTCAGGATTAGGTGATTTTACTGTTTTGAAAAATGGATCTGGAACCATTTGTTCATCAACTGTGATAATATCGTAACCTTGTTCTTTTAAAAAGGCTGGTAAAACAGTACTTGCTGTTCCATGAAGAGGTGTAAATACAACTTTTAAATTTTTCTTTGTTTCGTTATTTAATTGTTTAATAGCACATTTTTTTACATCATTTAGATATGCTTCATCAATTATTTTATCGATTTCTTTAATTAATCCAGTTTTTACGCCTAATGCAAAGTCTATTTTTTCAATATCAAATAAGTTATCGATTTTATTAATTTCTTTGATTGCTTCATTCGCCGCATCAATTGTAAGTTGGCAGCCATTATGATCGTATACTTTATAGCCATTATATTCTGGTGGATTGTGACTTGCAGTTATCATAATTCCAGCAACACATTTTAAATATCTAACGGCATAACTTAATTCTGGAGTTGGCCGCATCGATGAAAATAAATATGCCTTAATTCCCATACTTGCTAAAATCGAAGCAGAAATTTCGCCAAATTCTCTTGAATGATTACGACAATCGTATGAAATAACAACGCCTGATGTTTTTGCAGTTGGGTATTTTTTTAATAAATAATTTGCAAATCCTTTAGTTGCTTTCCCAACTGTATAAATATTCATGCGGTTAATACCTACTCCTAGTACACCACGTAAACCACCAGTACCAAAAGTTAGTTCTTTATAGAAAGCATCGTATAATGCTTCTTCTGTTAAACCATTTAATTCTTCTTGTAATGATTTTTCTAAGCTTGGTTCATTTTTCCAAGTATTGATGGTTTTTAATACACTAGTTTCCATTTGGATGCACACTCACAAAATTATAATAAGCACCTAGCATTCCGCCACTATTGCCATGTTGGGCATTGAAAATTTTTGCTGTTTCATAGAAACTAGGAGCCATTATTTTTCTTAATTCTCGTTTTAATTCAGTTGAAAAACTCTTTCGATTTGAAATCCCGCCACCGATAACAATTGCTTCAGGATTAAAAATGTAAATTAAATTTGCAATTCCTTTAGCCAAATTGTGATAAAAATTATTAACAACTTCGATTGCATCAGGATTTTTTTGGTCATATAGATTAAATACGTCTAAACCACTTCCAACTTTTAAGCCTTTTAAGCGTGCCATTCTAATTAAGGCAGTTACTGAAGCTAAGGCTTCATAGCGTTCACCATCTATTAGCATTCTACCAAATTCAGCTGCTTTAAAGTTTAGTCCACGCCACATTTCACCATGAATTACGATTGCTCCACCAATTCCAGTTCCTACTGTCATTGTTAAAAAATTACTGAATTTTTTTGCAGCACCTGTTGTTCCTTCCGCAACACCAAAACAGTTTACATCATTGTCAACGACTACTCTTAAACCACA
Source organism: uncultured Staphylococcaceae bacterium (assembly GCA_964453965.1). Classification (GTDB taxonomy): domain Bacteria; phylum Bacillota_I; class Bacilli_A; order ML615J-28; family CAG-313; genus CAYVQA01. The sequence continues at coordinate 10,291 of CAYVQA010000002.1, read as the reverse complement.
ATTTTCCATAAATAAAGTACTTAAATCCCAATTATTGAATTCTTTTATACTTTCTGGACCAACAGTTACAATTCCATAGTCAAAATCAACACATCCAGCAACTGAAATTCCAACACCATCAAAAGTGTGTTCTTTCATTAATTCTTTTGTTACTTCAATTAAACGATTTGAAACTGATTCTTGACCCAATGCATAATTAGTAGGCATTGAAGATTTCATTAAAAATTCATCATTTTCAACTATTCCATATTTAATATCAGTTCCGCCAATATCAAAACATAATACTTTCATTCTATTCCTCCTATATTTTTTTGATATTATTTATTACTATTTGTAGTTTATTATTTTTTTGATTAATTTGTACATTTCCTTTTATTTCAACAAGATTATTATTTTCTATTTCGATTTGTTCATAAATTCTAGTAAATAAAATTACTTCGATTATCGATGTATCATCTTCAATATTTGCAAAAGCCATTTTTTCATTTGTTTTAGTTGTTATTTCTTTAATATCTTTAATAACACCAATTGTTGTAATTGTTGTATTTGGCTTGATATTGATTATTTTTATTAATTTATTGCTTTGATAATATTTTTGAAAACGATAGAATAAATTATAAACAATATTGATTCCTAATGATGATTTTTCTTTTTCTAATAAATAGCCATAATCATATTCATCAGATGAATAATTTATTTCTAATAATTCACTTATATGCGCATATTTCATTCGATTGATGATATTATCATAATTGTCAATCATGCTTTTTTTCGTTAATTTAAAGCGATCTAATGCACTACTATAAATAATATTTTCAACATTGGTTTGATTTAATATATTATTTGTTTTTTCAATAAAATCTTGATAATTTTTATATGGTTGAAGTTTTATAATTTCTTTTGCTTTAGATTCGTTAATGCTTGTGATTTTTGTAAGTGGTAAAATTAAATTATTTTCATAAACACTAAATGTTAAACCACTTAAATTAATATCGGGAACATTAATTTTAATATTCTTTTTTTGTAATCCACGAATATAAGCTTTTAATGAATCTTCACTTAATGAGTCATTGTTCATTAATACTGCTAAGTAATATGCATAATAATTTGCTTTTAAATAAGCAGTATAATAACAAACAATTGCATAAGAAACTGAATGAGCTTTGTTAAAACCATAATCCGCAAATTTTTCAATATAATCGAAAATTTCTTTTGCAACTTTTTCTGGATAACCCTTTTTAACTGAAGAGATAATAAATTCTGTTTTTAATTTTTCCATTTCTGATTTTTTCTTTTTTGAAATAGCTCTTCTAAGTAAATCTGCTTTTCCATAACTGAAACCAGCAAATTTTCTTGCAATACTTAATACTTGTTCTTGATAAACAATTGTACCATAAGTATCTTCTAGAATTGGTTTTAAATCAGGATGTGGATAAGTAATTATTTCTTTTTTAAATTTTCTTTTTAAAAAAGTTGGGATCATCTTCATTGGTCCTGGACGATACAAAGCTATTGCTTGGGCAATTTCATTAATTGATGAAACTTTCATATCAATCAGTGTTTTTTTCATTCCTTCATTTTCGATTTGGAAGATGCCTTTAACATCACCACTTAAAATTAGTTGATACGTTTTTGGATCATTAAAGACAATTGGCAATTTAAATGATGGATCATTTTTTCTAATTAAATCGCAACATTTTTGAATATTAGTTAAATTAATTAATCCTAAAAAATCCATTTTTAAAAGTCCTAATGATTCTAAATCTTCACTTGGATATTGAGTTTGATAAATGCCATCTAATCCATCTTCAATTGGGGTTGAAAGAACTAAATCATTTTTTGTAATTACAATTCCCGCTGCATGGGTTGATGTATTTCTTGGTAAACCTTCAATTGACGCCGCAATCTTTAAGACTTCATTAATATCTGGATAATTTTTACATAATTCTTTAATTTCTTCGTTTTCCGTTAAGTTTTTTGCAATCGTTTGTGAGGGTTCATTATTAATATATTTATTAATTTGATTTAAGCGCACATCATTTAATTTTAGAACTTTTGCGGTTTCGCGAATTGCGGATTTTATCGCAAAACTTCCGAATGTGATAATATGTGCAACACGTTCTTTCGTATATCTTCTTCCTACATATTTGATTACTTCATCACGTCTGTCATCTTGAAAATCAGTATCAATATCCGGCATTGAAACTCTTTCTGGATTTAAGAATCGCTCAAAAATTAAATTATATTCTATTGGGTCGACATTCGTTATTCCTAAAGAATATGACACAAGTGACGCTGCAGCTGATCCTCTTCCTGGGCCAACCATAATGTTATTATTTTTGGCAAATTTGATAAAATCCCAAACGATTAAAAAATAATCGCTATAACCCATTTTTTTAATTATCGAAAGTTCATATTCTAATCTTCTTTGATATTGTTGATATTTGTAATTGTCGATTCTTTTTCTCGATAACCGTTTATTTAATCCTTTATAACAAAGCTCTTGTAAATATAAATTTCCATCAAGACCTTCTTGATATTTAGGATGTTGATATGTTCCAAATTGAATTGAGACGTTACATCTTTCAACTATTTTCTTTGTATTTTCTAATAAACTAGGATATTGGTTAAATTCATTAATAAAATCATTTAATGAGATAAAATAATTTTTTTGAACTTCTAAAGGTTCATTTTTTCCTTTAATCATTTGTAAAACTTCTAAAGTTTTTTGATCATCTTTTTCCATCATACAAACTTTTATTAAAGCAACCATTTCAATTTTATTTGTATATGCTCTTTGAATAACTTCTTGATAGGTTCTTTTTTCAAAACTATTTGTTTTGCTAATTCCTAAATAAACAATTTCAAAAATGTTTTTTAAAATTTGATATTCAGATAAGCCTTCATTTATTCGTTTTTCATCTAATAACGCATTATAAATTGTCGTTTCACTAGAAGGTAAAACAGCTATAATTCCAAATGCGTAATTGCTTAAAATGTGTAAATCAATTACACCTTTATTTATTTTTTGAATGCTGCATATTTTCATTAAGTTTTGATAACCTAAATTGTTAACCGCATATAATAAAATTGATGATATTTTGTCATTATATTGATATTTAATTTTTAAGCCAATAATTGGTTTTAGTGCATTTTTAATGCAGGCTTTATAAAATTTTATAACTCCATACATATTTCCATCATCGGTTATTGCGAGCGAATTATAGCCATATTCTTTGGCTTTAGCACAAATTTTTTCAATTCGACATGTACTATTTAAAAGCGAATATTCTGTATTTAAATAAAGATTCGCATATTTCACTAGCATCACCTCTTTGCACAATACTCCATATTAATAAATTATAGCACTTTTATTAAATTATTTCAATTATTTAGATTTTAATGTTTCTTTTTTGTTCTTAAATTGTAAAATTTTTGTTTTGATTAAAATAAAGATGATTATTCCTACACCAATTATAACTCCTGAAATAATGATTATGATGATTGGATTTAAATTATTATCTGTAATTTTTAAATCTTTTATTAAGTTATTATTGTTTGCGCTTAAGCTTAAAAGATTTGCTTGTGATGGATTAATCTCAACGTTTAACGCATTAAGTTGATGTTCAACTGTAAAGGTACTTTCTAAGAATTTATTGTAATTATAATTTTCAATTTCATATTCCATTAATAATATTGTTGTCATTTTATTTCCATTGTAGCTTACTAAATAATGTTTACAAGTTATTTTTTTAATATCTAAATTAATAATTTTGATTGCTTTATTAAAATAGTTATAGTTAATTCCCACTAAATCATTTCCATTATATAATTCAGTTTTTAAATAATTAAATGTTTTATCTAGATCATCAAATTCATAATTTAAAGTAATTTTTTGGTTTTTAATAATTTTTTCCATTACTATCATTGGATCATCTTTTAATGTCATTACTAAGTAATTTTGATTAATAAGATATTCTTTTAGTGTTTTATCTTCATAAACGATTTTATCGATATGATAATTTTTTATACTGTATTTTGAATCGCTTTTTAAATTTATGCTAATTTGTTGATCTTCAATTTTAAAATCTTGATGTTTAGAATCATTGATCCATATTTCTTTTATTTTTGTGTTTTCATTCGCATTATAATTGATATTAATTTTAAAATTTGTATTTTTATTAATAGTTATATCTGGCGATATTGTTACACATTCATCATCTTTATAATAGTTTTCAATTGTTTTAATATGATAAATTGTTACTTTATTGTTTGCATTAGTGATTTTTAATTCGTATGAACCTTCTTCTTTTATTTTGTAACCATTATAAATTACTTCATCATTTAATGTCGCATTACCATAAAATAATAATTCTTTATGTGTTGGATAAATTCCACCATCAACGATATTGACAAATGGTTTTAATTCATATTTTCCATTTATTAAAAAACTTGTTTCATTTTCTTTCGTTATTTTATAAATTAAATCATACTCACCATCGATATTTTTTGGTAAATTAGGAATAAGACTTGATATTTCAGTTTTTAAAGTTTCAAAATATGAATCAATACAAAATTTATTTAAAAAATTAATATCTGTATAATATCTTGTTGATATTACTTTTTCATTTTTATCAATATGATATTCTGATATTTGATAAATATTTAAAATATTTTCGGCAATTGTATATAATTCTAAATTACCTTTATTAATTTTTGTTAAAGAAATTTTTCCTGTAAAATTTGCTAAAAGACAATCATTCAAAAATATTTTATTATCAAAACTTGTAATAATTTCCATTTTGTTTTTTATCATTGTTGGATAATAATCTTGATTTATATCGCAAGTTGGCTCAAACTCTTGTTGCATTAAGTTTAAGTCTTGATCAATTTTGAAAATTGTTGAATCTAGTTGTAAATAAAAATAATCATCTACTTTAAAATACCTTAAATATTCTTCCGATGTTTCTCTTTCATTAAAATAAAGTTGATTAATTTGTTCTTCTAATTCTAAATCATACGATAACATAAAAACTTTTTTAGTATTTGGTAATCCTACATTTTGAAGGTCACTACTATAACTGATACTATCCTTTTTTCCAATTAAAAATAGTTGATTGTTTAAAATAAAGGCATCTAAAAATATTTCTTCTTGTTCACCGCCAATAATTAAATTATTAACTTCTTCATCATCTAATGTTATAGAGAAAACGCATGCGTCATTATTTATTTCGCCATAAGCATAAATAATATCATTATATATTTCTATTCCCTTTGCATTAATTCCGTAGTTATTAAGATCACTTATTTCTTCTAAATTTAAATCATTTTCATCAACTTTTGAAGTAAAAATTAAGTTTCCTATTAAAAAATACCCAATATTATTAACAATTTTAAAATCTGTAACTTGATCATAAGGAATTTCTTTAAAATCTGCATTTATTGATTTATTATTTTTAAATAATGCATCGTTTTCAAAATTAATAACTATTGCGTCGTTTTCTTCAATAATATTAATAATATCATCTTCAAATTCTTTATTTAATGTCTTAACATCAATTTTTTGTTCTAAATATTTTTGTTTTATTTCTTCTTTATCTTCAGCCGCATTTCCATTTATTCTAATAAATAATAAACCAATTAAAAACGCAATTAATAATGAAAAAAATAATCTATAAATACTAATAACTGTTTTCATATCATCACCTAGTGAAATCTAATAATGGCAAATGCGACAGCGACACTTGAAAAAATAGGAATAACCATTAACCAATTATTTTTTCTTGGATAGTTTATTTTATTTTCCACAGTATCATTTACTTGGTAAATGATTGATTGCGTATCTTTTGGAACATTTAGTGTTGGTTCTTGAATAGTAAAATTTGTATTTTTAATTATTTCGTATTCTAATTGATGATGTTCAATTTTGAAATTAATTTCTCTTTTTATTTCATTATTTCCATATACCTCTAATGTATATGTTCCTTCTTTTGTTACTGTATAACCACTATTTATTTGTTCTCCGTTTAAATAACCAATTCCATTAAATTCTAATATAAAACCAGTATCATATATTTCATTGATTTTGACATTAAAGTTTTCTGTAACAATATGTTCAATTGTATATAATAAATCAAGATTTTCAGTTTTAAAACCACATATTAATTTATATGTTCCGTAAGTATTATCATCGTATTTTAATGATGATAAATCATTATCTAATGATGCCTTTTTCGCATTGATTATTACTTGATAATCTTTTAGTTGTTGATTCTCAAATTCACCAAAGTCATTGACTTTTACATTGGTAATTGAAAATGAAACGAGACGATTATCTTTTTCAAGATAAATTTTACTTCCATCTATATTTGCATAACTTACCCGATCAACATTATCCCATTTTTGAGAAATTTGATAACTTTCAACTTTATCAACATATTTTATTGTTGTAAAGCCTAGTTCATTTTCTTCATCTCTTGTCGTGATGATAACACTAAAATCAGTTCCATTATCCGATGTAATATCTTCAACTTTATAAAAATTTTCATCAAGATAATTAATATCTTTTACTTTTCTTAGTTCAAGATTATGAATTGATACTCTGCCTATTTCTCTTTCATAATTATAACTATAACAAGTATTTAAAATATAAATATTGTCACCAATAATTTTGATATCTTTAACATCATAACTTACTTCTGTACTCATGGTAATGCTTTTTCTTATTCCTAATTCTTTATTCATTAAATACATCACTGCGTATGGGGTTGATGATTGCATAAATTGCGAAATAAAATATAGATTTGTACCATCTGTTGCAAGATTTGTTATTTTGTCACTTCCTTCTTTTGAAACAAAATTAACAGCACTATAAACTAATGTTTCCGCATTTAGCCGCATAATAAAGCCGTCTAAACCTTTTCTTGTTCCTAAGTAATAGTGGTCAGCTGATGTAGTAACACCTGTAATATACAAGTATTCATCGATTAATACCGCATCATTTAATTGATCACTTTCGTTACCAATTAATTCATTTTCATTTTGTAATACACCTTGATGATCGTATCTTTCAATATAGATATTTGTATTATCGTTTGATGTATGGCCCAAAATATAGATTGAATCTTCATTAACTAAAATCTTTTTAGGTTCTTTTTCTTTTAATTTATATAAATGTTTTTCTAAGATTATTTCATTTTCTTCTTTAATAATTAAATATGCATCACCAGTTGTGCGTTCATTTACAATATCATAGAAAAAATAGATTAGATAAGTTTTATTATCATAAATTGCACTTGTTAATAATCTTGTGCCATTATTAGATTGTGGTAAAAAGTCAATCGTATTAAATTGATAATATCCTAAATTGCATAATGTATCTTTATCAACTACTTCGACAATCTTTTTATAGATTGTATTTTCTCTTTCATATTTTACCGTATATTTATTGCATATTGCAAAATTTACAGGATTATCAACTATTTCATATCCTGCATATTCTAAATAAGCTGAATAATCATATCCCACTAAGCATACTATTGCTTTTTGAACTTCAGCTGGACTTTTAATTTCTGTGCTCGCATTAATTTTTGTTTTATAGGTTTCCATCATTATGCCAGCAAATATAATGGCACCTAACATAAATAATTTTTTCTTCATATTCATCATCCTTTCACTACTAATAATACGTATTTTTATAAAAATATCTTTTGTGAAAATTTAGTTATTTTTTAAATAAAAAAGGGTTCAATACTTTCGTATCAAACCGATGTTTTTTAAGTGATTAAAAGCTATCAACGCATAAATAAACAAAACTTATTTTGATTTTTATTTAACTTTAAGCGTTAGAATAATTGGTAATGTCATAAATTTTTTTCTAGCAGATTCATATTCGCTTTTGTTATTCGAATAGTTCATAATTGTGTTATATTTAATACGTTCTTTAGGTGAAAGTCCATGGTCTCTTGTAACATCTAAAATGCTAAAAGCTGAACTTTTACCATTACTATTGAATATTAAAGTATCACCTTTATCAATATATTTAAGTTCTGGTAAATCTTCAATTTTAATTGTTTTTTCTGTATAAGAAATATTTCCAATTGTTATATGCTCAATATTTAATGCATTTTTTAAATAGTTTTCATTAACTTCTAATATGAAGGTTTCATTAAGATTCTTTTCAAATTGAAAATCGCCTTTAAATACTTCATTTTGGGGAAAGGTACATCCACTTGGTTCTAATCCAAACATATACATTGCATATCCAGTAGGATTATTATTTCCATGTGCTTCGGCCATAATACCACCAAATCCTCGTTGACTAAACCTCCGCATTTTTCCATCGTTAAAAACAGGCGCACAGTTACTACGTTCTTGATGATCATAACCAGAAAACAAATAGCCATTATTTTTGATTTCATCAATTAATGCCTTCCTTACAGCCCAAGTGTTTTCACCTTCATTAAATTCGTGTGAATCATAATCTGTCCAACCAACTACCTTAATTTTCATCTTAGTATTTCTCCTTTTACGCCTTAACTATAAATCATTCTTATGTTTTTTAATGTGTCTTAATTAAAATTTTTAAGAATTTTTAATTTTAAAAATTGTGATAAAATTATTTTCTTATTTTTATTTTTCCTTCACACTTTTTAACGACATCATCTGTAAATAAGATTTCGCCTACTTCATCGATAATGATTTCGCCTGATAAAGGGTTTTTGATTGATTCAACATATCCATTTATATCCGCATTTACGCTCGAATATTCAAACGCAAAATTTGCGTCAATCATTTGACAATTTATTAAGGTTAAATTTTCACAGTAACATAGCGGCTGAATTCCTTTAATTGTACAATTGATAAAGGTTAAATCTTTTGAATACCAGCCTAAGTATTCCCCTTCAACATATGAATCTTTGACAACGATGTTTTTTCCATGCCAAAATGCATCTTTTGTTTTAAAGTTACATTTTTCGAATGTCGCATTTTCAATATATTGGAAACCATATTTACCTGTGAAAAAACTATTTTTAGCACATATTTGATTTGCTAATAAAAAGATATATTCGCTTGTAATATTTGATTTTTCAATATTGAAATTTTTTGATTTCCACCCAAATTCACTTGAATTAATATTTGATTCATTAATATTAATATTTTCACATTCACGAACCGCTTTAATGCCGTTTAAAATAGATTTTTGAATGTCGATATTTTGTGAGTACCATAGGGCAGCGCGACAATTAATTGTTTGTTCAACTTCAAAAAGTTTGACATTATGATCATGCCATAATGGATATCTTAAATCCATTAAACAATTAATTAATTCGATATTATGACATTCTTTTAGGGCTGATTCACCTTCTAAATCGCCTGCAAATTTACAATTAATTATTTTGGTATCTTTAATATTATATAAGTCTCTTTCGTTTGGAAATATTTGATTTTTGATTTCTTGCATAAAATTATTGATCCTTTTTTAATAGTTTTAAGAAGTTTTTCTTTAATTCTGCTTGTTTTTTATAATAAGCAATTTCTTCAAGTGTATATTTTCCATAAAAGCCAATTACTCTTGGGAAGCCTAATTCTAAATAATAATTATTCAAGGCTTCTTCTAATAAGATGAGCCTAGAATTATTTTCAAAATAATACCATTTATGATTTAAACTATAAACATAACAATGTTCAAGCCAATAATTATTTGTTAGATTTTTTAAATTGATTATTCTTGGTTTTATATTTTGATAATTACAATCTCTTTGATAAAAAAGACAAACACCAATTTGGGGATTTTCAAATGAATGAATAAGTTTTTGATTAGGATAAAGATTTGGTTTTAGCATTAGTAAATCGCCTAATTTTATTAATTCATTTACTTTTTTTTCGTTTTGATAATAATCGAATAAAATTGAACCGGCATTAGATAAATAACCATTACTATGTAAATAAATTCCTAAATAAGTATTATCTTCTTTTTGGATACAAATATATGCTCTAGAGCTCATATTTAGATCCTTTAGTTATGATTTTTTTATTTTTGTTCATTTTTATCATTCCTCTTAAATTATATTAATAAAAAATCTTTAAAAATCTTTTTTTAAATAATACGTTTTAATAAAGGAAATCACTTTTTTAAAAGCAGACTCAATTTTTGAATCTGCTAATTTGATTATTTTAAGTTTGCGTTTATTTTAAACGCATTACGTCACGTGCGATCATTAATTCTTCATTAGTTGGAACAACTAATACTTTAATTTTTGAATTTGGTGTTGAAATTTCAAAAATATCA
>CAYVQA010000001.1:56660-60875 GCA_964453965.1 uncultured Staphylococcaceae bacterium | reverse complement strand
TACCCATTATAAAAAAAATAGTATTTCTACTATTTTTATGCATTGATTAAACTTATTATTAAGGCAACAAGTGGTAAAACAACCATTCCACCTACTAAAAGAACAAGGATTATTTTGCCAATTATTGTATTTGATGGAGAGCCTTTTACAATGTAATCAGTTGTACCATCAGCTCTTGTTTTTGTTTCAATAAATTTTTCTTTTGGTTGTTTTGATACTTTCTTTTTATTATCTTTGGCCATTTATATTCACCTCGCATAAAATTCTTAACTTATTATACCATAAAAATGATAAAAAGCAAAATGAAAAACATTTTAAAATTTATAAAAATGAAAAAAGCAGCACAATATTATCTTAATCTAAAAAAATGTGATAAAATATGATATGTTATTGATAATGAGGAGGTTAAAATATGGCTAATGGACGTGTTATTTTTCATATTGATATGAATTGTTATTATGTAAGTTGTGAAATTGCATCGAAACCAGAATTAAAAGGTAAGGCTGTTGCGGTGGCACCTGCTGGGTCAACGAGAAAATCGATAATTCTTACAGCAAGTTATGAAGCAAGAAAATACGGCGTGAAAGCTGCAATGCGTGTTAGTGATGCTTTAGCATTATGTCCAGAATTAATTTTAATTGATTGCCATATGGAATTATACTCTGAATATTCAAACAAATTTTTTAATTATTTTTTATCTATTACACCTCTTGTTGAACCTGCAAGTATTGATGAAGCTTATTTAGATGTAACAGATGTATGTCAAAATAATGAATATGTCAATTTAGCAAAGCAAATTCAAACCTATTTATATAATGTATTAAGTTTACCTTGTAGTATTGGTATTGCGCCAAATAAATTTTTAGCAAAAATGGGTTCAGATATGAAAAAACCATTAGGAATAACAATTGTTCGAAAACGCGAAATTAAAGACGTTTTATGGCCTTTACCTGTTGAGGACATGCAAGGCGTGGGAAGAAAAACTTTAAAGCAATTACAATTTTTAAAAATTAAGACAATTGGTGATTTAGCTAATTATCCTGATTATCAAGTTTTATGTGATTTACTTGGCCCAACAAATGCAAAACGATTAAAAGAAACGGCTTTTGGTGAAGATACAAATGATTTAAATGTTAACAGATTTTCTGATTTTTCATCGATTAGTAATTCTCAAACATTTGATGTTGATTTATTTGATAATTTAATCATAATGGATAATTTAAAAATATTAGTTAATACTGTTGCAAATCGTTTAGTTAAACAAGAAGTAGCCGCAAAAACATTTTCGATTCAAATTCGCTATAACAATTTTAAAAATATTACAAGATCAAAAACTATTGATGATCCGACTAATGATAATTTGACTATTTTTAATATTTTAAGGGAATTATTTGATGAGTATAATGATGAAACTTTACCAATTAGGCTGCTTGGTGTTGCAGCGACAAAATTAATCGAAAATAAGGTTCAAGCAAAACAATTAACTATTTTTGATAATTTGTCAAAAGAAGAAAAAGACTATAATATAAAAAAATTATTAAATAGCATCAATGCACAGTATGGAAATAAATCTATTAGTATTGGTATAAAGGAACATAATCAAAAAAAGATGGATCGATTCGATCGTGAATATTTAAATGACCTTAAAGAAATTAGAAGACATTAAAAAATATAAAATAAAAAAATTACAATTTTGGGCATGTTGTTTGAAAAAAAACTAAAAAAATGCTATAATTATTTAAATTTTATAAAATCTTTTCATTGAATGAATTGACAACTCAGGAGAAAAGCGTGCCTATCGTTACTAGGATATAAAGGGTAGATTAAATCTAAACTAAGGTGGCACCGCGGACATTTGTTCGTCCTTAGAAAGTAGTTTTTTACCCTATTTTTTTATAAGGAGGAGCTATTATGGCTATTAATAAATTAAAAGGAACACTTGACTATTATGGTGAAAATGCCAAAAAATATCAATTTGTAATATCAAAATGTGAGAATATTGCGGAAAAATTCGGGTTTCAAATGATCCTTACGCCACTAATTGAACAAACTGAATTATTTAGTCGAGGTGTTGGTGACTCAAGTGATATTGTTAAAAAAGAAATGTATACATTTAAAGACAAATCTGATCGAAGCATTACTTTAAGACCAGAAGGAACTGCTTCAGTTACGAGAGCATTTGTTGAAAATAAATTGTATACGAACCCTGGACTAGGTAAATATTATTATTATGGACCAATGTTTCGAAATGAACGCCCACAAGCAGGAAGATTTCGTCAATTTGTTCAATTTGGAATTGAAACATTTGGAGATGAAAATCCTTATCTAGATGCAGATATTATCAATATGGGATATACAATGATTAGTGAATTAGGCATTAAAAATGTTTGCGTTCATGTAAATTCAATTGGTTCTTATGCTGCAAGAAATAATTATATGCAAGAATTACGTGATTATTTTCAACCACATTTAGATCAATTATGCGATGATTGCAAAGAACGTTTTGAAAAAAACACTTTGAGAATGCTTGATTGTAAAATTGATAGTAAATCAGAAATTATGAAAAATGCGCCGTCAATTCATAAATTTTTAACACAAGAAGATCAAGATTATTTTCATAAAGTACTAGAAACATTAGATTTATATAATGTTCCTTATGTAATTGATGATCGTTTAGTACGTGGTCTTGATTATTATACAGGATGTGTTTTTGAATATATTTTAGAAGATCAAAATTCAGAATTAAATAATCTTGCGATTGGCGCAGGAGGTCGTTATAATGGATTATCTAAAGAAATTGGAGGTCCAGATATTAAAGCAATTGGTTATGGATTAGGTGTTGATCGTTTAATATTATTAGCTAATTTACCTTTTAAAAAACCACTAGCTGATGTTACAATTATTACTTTAGGTGAAGAAAATAAAAAACATGGATTGAGTATGGTTGACTATCTGCGAAAAGGTGGTGTTTCAGCGGAAATTGATTATAATAGTAATAATCTTAAACCGCAATTTAAATTGGCTGAAAGGGTTAATAGTCCGTCAATTATTATTATTGGTTCAGAAGAAGTTGAAAATAATAAATTTAGAGTTAAAGATGCCGTTAATCATTTGGAATTTGAATTATCAATTGATGAATTAAAACAATATTTTAATATTAAAGGAGTAGAAAATTATGCGTACAAAAAATAATGGTGAACTTAGAATTCAAAATGTTGGAGAAGTTGTTACACTAGTTGGATGGTGTAGTAAAAAACGTAATCTTGGTGGATTAATTTTTATTGACCTTCGTGATCGTTATGGAATTACACAAATCGTTGTAGAACCAGATAACATATGTTATAATGTTGCTGAGAGTGTAAAGAACGAATATGTTTTAAAAATAACTGGAAAAGTAGTCGAAAGAACTAGCAAAAATGCAAATATGGATACAGGTGATATTGAAGTTGTCGCAAGCGAATTTGTAATATTAAATACAGCTGAAAATCCGCCTTTTTTAATTCAAGATAATACTGATGCTTTAGAAGATACAAGAATGAAGTATCGTTATCTTGATTTACGTCGTCCAGTATTGCAAAAAAACCTAATTACACGTCATAAAGTATGTATGGCAATTAGAAAATTTCTTGATGAAATAAATTTTGTCGAAGTAGAAACACCATTTTTAGGAAAATCTACTCCTGAAGGTGCAAGAGACTTTCTGGTTCCTTCAAGAATTTATGAGGGATCATTTTATGCATTACCACAATCACCACAACTTTATAAGCAATTATTAATGGTTGCTGGTTTTGACCGCTATTTTCAAATTGCTCGTTGTTTTAGAGATGAAGATTTAAGAGCTGATCGTCAATTAGAATTTACACAAGTCGATGTTGAAATGAGCTTTATTGATGAAGATGATATTTTAAAAGTTGGCGAAGAAATGCTTAAATCAGTTTGGAAAGATGTATTAGGAATTGAAATTAAAACACCATTTTTGCGAATGGAATACGATGATGCAATGAATTTATATGGTTCAGACAAACCAGATACACGTTATGAAATGTTATTAAATGAAATAACTGATATTGCAAAAAAAATCGAATTTACTGTTTTTAAAAATGTTATTGAAAATGGTGGACATGTTAAAGCAATAGTTGCAAAAAATGCAGCTAATAAATACTCACGAAAAGAAATTGACAGATTAACACAAATTGCAAAAAAATATCATGCAAG
>CAYVQA010000001.1:44816-56560 GCA_964453965.1 uncultured Staphylococcaceae bacterium | reverse complement strand
TGGGTTGTAAATTGGCCACTTTTTGAATATTCTGAAGAAGAAAATCGTTATGTTGCGGCACACCATCCATTTACATCTCCTAAAGATGGCGATGAAGAATTTTTATTATCAGATCCTGCTAGATGTCGAGCAAAAGCATATGACGTTGTTTTAAACGGTTATGAACTTGGTGGTGGAAGTATTAGAATTCATAATCAAGATATTCAAGCTAAAATGTTTAAAGCAATTGGAATGAGTGATGAACAAATTAAAAAGCAATTTTCTTTCTTTGTTGATGCTTTAAAATATGGAACACCTCCTCATGGTGGATTTGCACTTGGTTTAGATCGTCTTGCAATGTTAATTACATATAATAATACATTAAGAGAAGTAATTGCTTTCCCTAAAGCTGCAAGTGCAAAATGCCCAATGAGTGAAGCACCAACACCTGTTGCAGATGAACAATTAAAAGAATTGGGAATTAAATTCTAATTTATGAAAGCAATAATTCTTGTTATTGTTTTAGTAATAATCTTTATTGGTGTTACAATCCTTAATATTAAAACAAAAGTTCCTGAAGGAATTGAAATGCCAGAAAAATGCAATGGTTGTAACATGGTAAATTGTAAATATCATAAAGATGTTTTAACACAAGATGTAGTCGAAGAAATAAAAAGTAATTTAAATTGTAAGGAGGAAGACGATGAAAGATAGTAATTATATAACATGGGATCAGTATTTTATGGGTGTTGCTATTCTTTCGGGAATGCGCAGTAAAGATCCAAATACAAAAGTTGGCGCATGCATTGTAAATGAAGATTTAAAAATTGTTGGAATTGGTTATAATGGCTTTCCTAAAGGTTGTAATGATGATTTTTTTCCATGGGAAAGAAAAGGCGGATTTTTAGATGTTAAATATCCATATGTTGTTCATGCAGAACCTAATGCCATTTTAAATTCAACAGTTTCTTTAAAAAATGCAACTTTATATGTAACTCTATTTCCTTGTAATGAATGTGTAAAATTAATAATTCAAAGCGGCATTAAAGAAATTGTTTATATGGAAGAAAAGTATTCGGGTACTGAATCAGATATTGCAGCTAAACGAATGCTTGATGCAGCACAAATTAAAATTCGTAAAATCGAAAAAATTAATTTGGAGCTTCATTAATGAAAAAGATTTTATTAAAAAATCGTAAATTATTAGGTATTCTTTTAATTCCTGTAATTTTTATGGTTACAGCATCACTTATAAAATTACCTTATGATGTTGTATCACCTGCATATATTAATGAAGTTGATCGGGTCATTGAAATTAACAATGATTATGAGGAAAAAGGATCATTTAATACTGTTAGTGTCTATTCATATGAAAGAGTAAGTTTATTACATTATATAATTGCTTTTTTTGATCGTAAGAGTACAATTTCGCCAACTTATCAATCATACAATTTAAGTGATGTTGAAGGATACCAAGCTGGAACTATTCAAAAAAATGTTAGTATTACTAATGCTTTAATTGCAGGCTATAATTTAGCAAGTTCTTTTAACGATAATGTTTCAATTAATTATCATTATGATGGATATATTGTGGATACGTATTACACATATATGACCCCTAATACTTTAAAAATTGGTGATGTTATAACAAAAATTGGTGAATATGAATTAAATGCACCGAATCAAATCGCTAATATTATCTCTAAAGCAGAAGATAATAATAGTTTAGAAATTACTGTAAAACGTAATAAGCAAATATTATCTTTTAACATTACTAAAAATGCATATAAAGATTATTATGGCAATGCAAGATTAGGTTATGGTTTTTCTGGATATGACTATTTTATAATAGATAGTGCTAATCCAACTTTTTCGATAAATAAAAGTTCAACAATTGGACCAAGTGGTGGATTGCTGCAGACTTTACAAGTTGTAAATGCTTTGATTACTAATTGTGATATAACAAGTGGTAAAAAAATTGTTGGTACAGGAACAATTGATTATATTGGAAATGTTGGTGAAATTGGTGGAATTTATCAAAAAATAATAACTGCTGATTTGAATAATGCAGATGTATTTTTGGTCCCTGTTTATCGATATTTAGGATATACTGAAGACTATATTAATGTTTCTTCAAATAATACGTGGGTTATTGGAACTTACGATACTTTAATTGATGTAGGTATTGATTCGATTCCGTATTTGAATAGTGATAATTTATGGTGTATAGAAGATAAAATTTTTAATTATAGCTATTACGGATTAATTAAAGCAGTTTATGATGAAAATAATTTAGATAATGAAAGTAATTATTTAGAAGCATATCGTTCATATAAAAATTTATCTAATTCGAAAATGAAATTTGTCCCTGTTTCAACATTGGAAGAAGCTGTTGTGTATTTAACTAAAGATACAATTTTTGCAGATGAGATTGCAAAAAAGAGAAACGCTTACGAATTAACAAAACGAAGTAATAAATTATTAACTTTCGATGAATGGATTTTATCAATCTCGGAGGTTGCACAAAATGATTAAAAATTTTTGGCAAAAATATCGAAAATTTAATAAAGAATATAGTGAATTAAAATTACCTAAAAAAATAAGTAGGGAAATAAATATTTTTTCATTTATCTTTTTAGTTTTGATTTTTATTCCGATTATTCTTTATTTGACAACATCTTTTAAAATTTATAATATTTTTAGAATAGAGTTTATTATTATTTTGATTGTATCAGTGTATATCTTTTTGATATTTTATAGTTATAATGAAATAAATACAATTAAATATTTGCGTTCATTACATAGTGAAAATAAAGAAGAGTTTTTAAATTTATTACAAAAATGTAATCCTGATTATAATGTGAATGATTTAGGTGTTAATGAATTAGTTGATAAAATTAATAATGTTAATTTGAAAAAGTATTGGCTATTTCTATTTATTGAATCAGCATTTATTTGCAGTATATGCTTGATAATATTTTATATAATTTTAAGAAAGTTTTTTAGGTGATAAGATGATATTTGGATACCTTTTAGTTATTGTTTTAGTTTTTATTGATCAATTATCAAAAATATTGGTAGAAAGTTTAATGAATGTAAATCAACAAATTACGATTGTGCCTAAATTATTAAATTTTCATTTTACTTATAATACTGGTGCCGCATGGAGTATTTTTTCTGATCAAAGAATCTTTTTGACAATTTTAAGTTTTCTTGCAAGTATATTATTTCTATATATGATGAAAAATTTTTCTTTAAAAAAAGAAAAAGTATATAATATAGCTTTATTACTAATTGCGTCTGGAACAATTGGAAATTTAATTGACCGAGCTTTAAGACCAAAAGGTGTTGTTGATTTTTTAGAATTCGGTTTTATTGATTTTCCGATATTTAATATTGCGGACACATATTTGACAATTGGCGTTGTTTTATTAGCTATTTACATTATATTTATTTCTAAAGATGGTAGTATTCCCTTTTTAAAAAAGAAAAATCAAAATGAGGCTGAAAATGAAGAATCTGGAGAATGATTTAAAAATTGAAGTAAGTGGCTTAACTGAAGAAGAACGAATAGATAAATATTTAGCTGATTTTTTTCAAAGTGGCGAAGTAGAAGAATTATCAAGAACAGAGATTAGAAGATATTTAGATGAAGGATGTATAAAAGTTTCAGGTAAAATCGCGAAGCCGGCTTTAAAAGTTAAAAATGGTGATATCATCTTTATGCGAAAACGCGAAGAACTTCCTAGTACACTTGAAAAAGAAAATATTCCACTTGATATTGTCTATGAAGATGATGATCTTGTAATTGTTAATAAACCAAGTGGAATGGTTGTTCATCCTGCAGTTGGACATTTTACGGGAACATTAGTAAATGCGATTTTATACCATATTGATAATTTATCTGATGTTAATGGAACATATCGTCCAGGAATTGTTCATCGAATTGATAAAGACACTTCAGGATTATTAATTATTTGTAAAAATAATCAAACTCATAAAAAAATAGCAGAACAATTAAAAAATAAAACGTCAAAAAGGGAATATATTGCAATTGTTTGTGGTGTAATAGAACATAATGTTGGTAAAATAAATGCTCCAATTGGGCGTGATCCAAATGAACGTCAAAAAAATGCTGTTATTGAAGATGGCAAAGAATCGATAACGCATTTTACAGTTTTGGAGCGTTTTAATGGTTATACACTTGTTTCATTAAAACTTGAAACAGGTAGAACCCATCAAATTAGAGTTCATATGTCATATATTGGACATCCAGTTTTAGGCGATCCACTTTATGGAAGTAAAAAATTAGCTGATAAAAATGGGCAATATTTACATGCCAAAACAATTGGCTTTATTCATCCAACAACAGGTGAATATATGGAATTTGATTCCGAATTACCAGACTTTTTTATACAAAAAATTATTGAATTAAGACAAAAATAAAAAAAGAATTCTTTATTAATAATAAAGAATTCTATATTTTATTTAAAATTTTAATCACGGACCATTTTCATAATTAGATTATGGTCGACGAAATATTGTTTAATACGATTTGTATTAGCATATTTAACTTTTGCAACTTTTGATAATTCATTTAAACCATATGATTTAACAAAAGCGATGCCAACACGATCAGCTTCTTTGCCGGATCCTTTCATTAATTCAATATCATAAGCTTTTCCAAGTTTTTTTAATTCATTTAAAAATGCAACACGAGCAAGAATTGATGCGGCTGCAACCGCAATATGAGCTGATTCACCATATTTTACAAGGGTGACGTTTTTTTGAACGTTTTTAGCATTTTTTAAATATTCAAAATATTTATCACGAGGCGTAAACTCGTCAATAATAATAGCGTCATACTTGCAATTATTCATTTTTTTTAATAAACTATTAATAGCATTATTATGTAGTACTGCTTTAACGTAGTTTAAATTATTATCAGAATATTTAAGCGAATTAAATCGTTCAGGGTTTAGCGTAAGAATGGCATGAGGAATTATTTCCGCAATCTTTAAAGCTAATGGAATCATTTGTTTATCAGTTAAAAGTTTTGAATCTTTAACTCCCAAACGATGAAGAACGTTAATGTTTTCTTGTGAAACATATGTGGCACATACTACGACAGGACCAAAATAATCACCTGTGCCAACTTCGTCACTTCCGATAACATTTAAATTATAAAAACGTTCCTTGTCATATATTAAGTCGCTTTTAATTTGATTTATTCCAAAAATATTAGCCCAATAGTTATATTCACTAGTTCCATCTGGACCTTGAAATAAAACATTACCAGTTTTGTAAAAAGTAATGTTTACTTTAGCTAATTTAACTCTTGCGATAATATATGCATTAGTATTATAAGTGATATAGCCTTGATAATATTCTAACATTGTGTTGATTTGTTCATTAGTTGCTTTGATGGTTGGTTGTAAATTAGTATTTTCCAAGATATCACTCTCCTAAATCATTCATCCAATAGAATTATATCACACTTTTAAAAAAAAGTAAAATGAAAGAAGAACAAAATGCAAAAAAAAGATAAAAATTTTCAAAATAATAAATATTTTCAAAAATTAGAACTAGACTTGATTATTGATGAATTATCAAGTTATGCGGTAAATGAAAAAGTAAAAAAGAATATTAATGAATTAAAACCGATTAATAATTACGATGATTTAAATAATGAGTTAAATCGAACAGAAGAATTTTTAAATATTATTAATCGTTTTGAAATTCCTAATATTCAAATTGAAGTAGATTTTGACCAAATAATTTATCGAGCCTTTAAAGGTGGGACATTAACTAGCACGGAATTATATGAAGCTATTAAACTTGATTCTACAATTAGAAGTGCTGAAAAACTATATGCGGCAATTCAAAAAGAAAAAATTGTTTCGCCAACATTTAGTGCTTTATTAAATAAAATATGTGATTGCAATGAAGTTTATTCAAAAATTAAAAATGCAATTGATTATGATGGAACAATTTATGATAATGCATCAGAAAAATTAAAGCAAATAAGACTTTCACTAAAATCAATGGATAGTAAAATTAAACAAAAATTGAATGAAATTGTAAATCGTGAAGGTAAAAAATTATCGGAACCTTTAATTGTTATGCGAGATAATGCATATTGTTTACCAATTAGAGCTGAATATAAAAATACTTTTAAAGGAATTATTCATGATACTAGTGCTAGTATGCAAACATTTTATATTGAGCCGGCCGCAATTATAGAATTAAATCTGCAAAAAGAAAAATTAATGAGTGATGAATATGAAGAAATAATGGTTATTTTGAATCAATTATCAATTTTAATTAGTAACTATTATAATGAATTAAAAATTAATTTTGATATTGTGAAGACGATTGATTTTTTATCTGCAAAAGCTATACTTGCTAAAAAGATGAATGCGGTTAAGCCAATATTAAGAACAGATGGACATTTTAATTTGATTGACGCAAGACATCCCCTTCTTAAGGTTGAACATGTAATTTCAAATACAATTACAATTGAAGACCCTTCAATTGGAATTATTATTACTGGTCCAAATACAGGCGGTAAAACAGTTTTATTAAAGACTGTTGGTTTACTTTCATTAATGACGAAGTTTGGGTTATTAATCCCATGTAAAGATGGATCGTCAATTTCTTTATTTGATAAAATTTTTTGTGATATTGGTGATGATCAAAGTATTTCTAGTAATTTATCGACATTTTCATCACATTTATCGAGCATTGTTGATATAATCAATCAAACAACTTCTAGTTCGTTAGTCTTATTTGATGAAATAGGTGCTGGAACTGACCCGCTTGAAGGTTCTAATCTTGCAATAGCAATTTTGAAATATTTAATCGCACATAAGGTTACATTTATTACAACAACACATTATTCAGAACTAAAAGTCTTTGGCTTTAATGAAGAACGAGTCATAAATGCATCGATGGAATTTGATAATGTTACTTTATCACCAACATATCATCTTTTGTTAGGAATTACTGGTTCAAGTAATGCATTTAACATTGCAAAAAGAATGGGTTTAAAAAATGAAATAATCAATGATGCTATTAAATTAGTTGAAAATAGTGGCGACGAAAATCGTTTAATGATTGAAAAATTTGAAGAAACAAGCTTAGAAGTTAAAAAATTAGAAAAACGCCTAAATTTAGAAATTGCTAAAAGTAATCAAATTAAAACTGAATATGAAATGAAACTTGAAAAACTAAATCAAGAAAAAGAAAACTTAATAGAAAATGCTAAAAAAGAAGCAGAAATAATTATTAACAATGCCAAAGATGATGCAAAAAGGTTAATTGAAAAAATTGAAACTCTTAGTAAAAATAATCCTAAACTACATGATATTGCATCAATTAAGCATGAAATAAAAGCAGTAAATGTTAAAAATGATGAAGTAACATTTGATGATAATAATTATCAATTTAAAGTTGGTGAAGACGTTTATGTTCCTTCTTATGATCAATATGGAACTATTGAAAGAATTTCAGGTAATAAATTTGAAATTACGATAGGTAATATGCGAATTAATTTAAAAAGGGGAAATTTTAGACCAACAAAAAGCAATAATGTCGATAAGCAAATAATAAATAAAATCGGTAAAGATCAAATTTCAAAAGCAACAAAAAAAGTTAGTATGACTTTAGACTTACGTGGAAAACGATACGAAGAAGCTAAAGACGAACTTGAGCGTTACTTAGATGATTTAATTTTGATGGGAATCAAACAAGGAATGATTATTCATGGCTTTGGAACAGGAACAATTCGTAATTTAGTTCAAAGTTTTGTAAAGTCCAATCAAAATATCAGTGAATATCGTTATGGAGGAGAAAAAGAAGGTGGATTAGGGGTAACTGTTATTACATTAAAATAAGGAAAGGAGTATCTTATGATTTTGAAAAAAAGCACTGATTTTGAAAATATCATTTCAAAAGGAACAGTCTTAGTGGATTTTTTTGCGACATGGTGTGGCCCATGCAAAATGCTTGCACCTGTTTTAGAAGAATTAGCTGATGAATATAAAGAAAAAATTACAATTTTAAAAATTGATGTTGATGAATTTTCATCAATTGCCAGTAAATTTTCAGTATTTTCAATTCCAACTTTAATATTATTTAAAGATGGGGAAATTGTTAAAAAAACTGTTGGTTTTAAAGATTTAGATGGTTTAAAAACATTTATTGAAATTTAAAATGTCGATTTATAATTTAATGTGAAAACGTTTTAAAAAATATTACTATTTTACTTTATTAATTTTTTAAAATTTGTTATAATATAGTGTCAATAGGTGAGGAGGAATAAATGATGACTTTAGAAGAAAAGAAAAGATATGTTGAAGAAAACTTACATAAGTTGACAAAAGAAGAATTAGATTTTTATAATTTTAACTTCGCTTGTGTTTATACCAGAAATTCAATAAGTATTGAGCATGGGAAAAAGGAACTACCTTTACGTGATATTATGTCAATTGTTAAAGGGATTCCTGTTATGTGTAATGAAGATTTAAAGCGCAATGTTTATAATCATTATTGTACTTATTTAGATGTTATTGATGCAGCAAAGGATAAGCAAGAATTTACTGATGAATTCTTAAAGAACGTTCATACATCATTAACAAAAGGAATTAATAATATTCCTGGTGGATTATATCGTAATGTCGATATCAGTATAAAAGGTTCTGCTCATACTCCATGCAGTTACTTAAAAGTTTATGATCGAATGGCCAAGTATTTTGATGCAGTTAATTCATCTAAAGATTGTCCAATTAAAGTTGCTGCATATGCACATTTACAACTAGCTAAAATTCATCCATTCTTAGATGGTAATGGAAGATTATCACGTTTAATTATGAATTATATTTTAGTTAAAAATGGTTTTTTACCAATTAGTATTTCAGTAAAACGTCGTGAAGAATATTTTGCATTATTAGAAGAATTTAAAGTAAACAAAAATCCTAAGCCTTTTGAAGATTTTGTTCTAGAACTTGAAAATCTTGAATATGATCGTTTAATGGCTTTAATTAATGTTAAATTATAATTGTAATTAATTGACATCACGAGTTGGAGATAAACTTAAAAGGGTTTATCTCCTTTTAATATGTTTTTTACTTTAAAAAAATCACTATTTTTGGTATAATTTATAGGTAAGCAAATTTTTGACTTTATTTTTAAATTTAACTTGGAGAACTTAGATATGAAAAAATTATCAGAAATAATAAGTTATAAGCATAATGGTGTTTTACATCGTGTTTGGCAATATGCGTATATTTTAAAAGAAACAGATGACTTATTAATCTTAATAAATGATCATTCAAATGTAATAGATGGCGATGGAAGACGTTGGAAAACAAAAGAACCTGCTGTTTGCTTTTTCTATAAACATCAGTGGTATAACATAATTTGTATGTTACGAAATAGTGCAGTATATTATTATTGTAATCTTAGTTCACCATACATTATTGATAATGAAGGTATAAAGTATATTGATTATGATTTGGATGTTAAAGTTTTTCCAAGTGGTGATGTTATAATTCTTGATCGTGATGAATTTGAATTTAATCAAGATGATTATGGATATTCTGATGAATTAATTGAAATTATTGAAAATGAATTAAAAAATTTGCTAAAAAAAATATCATTAAAAGAACCTCCATTTGATGAATCATCAGTTTATTTAGCTTATGAAACATACTTACAGGAAATTAATGAAACAAAAAAATAAAAAAGTGCTTATTAAGTTAAATTTAGTTATATTTATTTTATAATAAAGCGTAATTATAGTTCGTAATAATTCTCTTTTTTTGTATAAAGTGAAAAAAAATACATCAAAATGAATTGTATAAAAAGGTCATATTTTCGAATATGACTTTTTTATATAGCAAAAGTTAAAGAAAGATAGTTAATTATTAAATTTACTATATTTTTTGAATAAATAAAATATTTACTTCATAATATTAGTAAGAATATAGGGGGTACAAATGAATACTAATTTACTTAAAGATGTGATCACCCGTACAGAAGGTGAATTATTTATTGGCGTAGTAGGAGCAGTTAGAACAGGTAAAAGTACTTTTATCCGTAAGTTTATGGAAAAAAAGGTCCTTCCTTATATTACTGATTCTGAAGTCCTCGAAAAAACAAAAGATGAATTACCACAAAGTGCAGATGGTAGACGCGTTATGACAATGGAACCAAAATTTATTCCTAGCGAACATATGGAAGTTAATTTTGGTGATAATTTGAAAATGAGTGTAAGACTCGTAGACTGTGTCGGATATGTTATTCCAAGTGCTGTTGGATATTTAAATGAAGATGGCACGAGCAGATTAGTTAAAACACCATGGTTTTCTGATGAAATTCCATTTGATGAAGCCGCAAAAATAGGTACAAAAAAAGTTATTGATGTTCATTCTCATATTGGAATTATTATTACATCTGATGGCTCATTTGGTGATTTCAGTCGTGAAGAATACGAAAAAATTGAAGCAGATTTAATTTCTGAATTAAAAAAAGCCTCAAAACCATTTATTGTTATTCTTAATACAACACATCCTGATTCAACAGATACGCAAGAACTTGCAAAGGAATTAGAAAAACGATACCATGTTTCGATTATACCGCTAAATGTTCAAGAGGTTGAAGAAACAGATATAGACGAATTATTAAAAAAAGCTTTATCTGAGTATGAAATTGAAGAAATGAATATCGATGTTCCTGAATTTATTTCTGTTTTAAAAGAAAATAATAGTTATAAGGAAAAATATCGCATTGCGCTTGATGAAGTTACAAACGATTGTCATAAGATGAAAGATGTGTATCAAATAGTTGATAATTTACAAGAAACAGGACTATTTGATGAAGTAAATATTGTTAATCTCGATGCTGGTCATAGTAAAGTTGATATTCAACTTCAAGTAAATAATGAAAAATATAAAAAAATAGTTGAAGAAATTTTAGGAACAGAATTAGATAATCAAAAAAATTTTATTCAAACAATTCAAGAATTGACTGATTTAAAGAATAATCAAAATTTAATTAAAAAACCATCTGAAACTGGGTTTATTATTCCGCCAATAGATGAAATGATTCTACAAGAACCGACATTAATAAAGCAAGGAAATCGTTATGGAATTAAACTGTCAGCTATTGCAAATGTAACACATGCTTGTAATGTAGAAGTTACTTCGTCATTCGAACCAATTATCGGTGGAGAAATGCAAACAAAAATGCTTTTAGAACATATGGTTGATGAATATAAAAAAGATCCAAATCTAATTTGGAATACTGAATTTTTCGGTCAAAAATTATCTAATTTAATTTCTGATGGTGTTAAAGTTAAGATTAAAGAAGTAGGACCAGATATTGAAAAGAAATATCAAGAAAGTTTGACAAAAATTGTTAACAGAGGTAAAGGAATCTTAGTCGCAATAGTTTATTAATAATAAAAAAATTACCTTTATTTTTAAAAAAATTTTAAAAATATGTTAAAATATATTAGCGAGGTAATTTATGACAAAGAAAGAACTAATAAAATCAATTCATAAAAATAGTGAATATCGTTTTGTTGATGTAGAAAAAATTGTAAATCTTGTTTTTGATGAAATAATTAAAGGGTTATGTAATGATGGAAAAGTAACAATCAGTAATTTCGGAACATTTACTAAAAATATTCAGTCAGCTTATACAGGAATAAATGCAAATACTGGTGAAAAACTAATTGTTGAAGAAGCTTATCGCATTCGTTT
>CAYVQA010000001.1:42804-44716 GCA_964453965.1 uncultured Staphylococcaceae bacterium | reverse complement strand
GCCAAAAGCAATTCCCATTGCGCCATATACAAATAAATAAGAAAATTCATAAATTAAATTATTTATTCCACCAGTTCCTTGAGCCAATTTATTAAGTTCGAGAATTACAGGGCTAATAATATGAATTGAACCAAAGATTAATCCGGAAATAATGATTATCCAGATTGGTTTGAATTTTTTAGATAATAAATTGAATAATCCTTTTCTAAAAACAATTTCTTCTAAGAAAGGGGCTAATACTACAGTCGCAATTGACATAACAATTAAATTTACTGTGCCGGAAGCCATAATATCATTTATTCCTTGTTCATTCCCTGATTCAGCTTGAATTTTTAGAATATTTCCAACAAAGGTAATGAAAATGTTGCCGATAAAACTACATGCGATAAAGATTAAATAACCAATTAAACAATATTTAATAATATTTTTAGTGCCCATCCTTTTTGTCTTTATTAAATCGCCATTGATGCTATCGAACATTAAAAATAAAACGACAACTAAGGTTATTAAATAAATTAACAAATTTCCATATGCGGATGAAAAATTTTCAATTTTTGATGTTATTTGTTTATAGTAAATGTAGTTTTTGTCTAACATTTCTTTTGTTATGTTATGAGTTTCAATATAAAGTTGTTGCAAGATTACAATTATGAAAGAACCTAGAAATAAAAACATTAATGCATAAAAAAGAACTGTATATAATGATCTATCATGAGTCTTTTTATCAATATCATCTTTACAATAATCATTTTGTAAAAAAGTTCCAATTTCTTCATCAAGATTAGTGTTATATCCATCTAAAACAATAGTTTTAGAATCTGTATTATTTTGTGAAAAAGAATTGTTATTCATAAGTTAGTCTCCTCGTATAAGGATATTTAGTATCCTATTACAATATTATACCAAAAAATAATTATTATGTCATTAAATTTAACAATTAAAATTTTAATTATTTTTATTATGCATATTTTTATAAATTTTTTAATATATATTTAACGATTAGAAAAGGAGGAAAATATGAAAAAGAAAATAATAATTATTTTTAGCATGATTGTTATTGCTTTAATAATTGTCGCGTTTGCAAATCGTAAAGCGTTAAATTTATTTAAAAAGGAAACTCCATCAGATTTGTCCTATGACCATTATACATTGTTATATGTAATGAATAATAAGAATCAATTGGTGGGAATTAATGTAGGGACAAACGATGAAATTACAGATGAAGTTAGTCATAAATGGAATTTATTAACTAGTGATTATCACAATCTTCCAAAAGATTATAAATCACCGATATATGTTTCGGCACAATTAGTAAATTATAATGTCGATGATAACGTTATGACAATGACATTATCAGATGACTTTTTATATTCTGAAGGAAGAAGCGTTCTTGAATGCTTAACTTATAATTTCTGCAATAATGAAGTGGACGAATTAATTTTAATGATAAACGAAGAAAAATTAACTTCATTTGAAAATTTGACATTTGATAAAATTAGTAAAAATATTGGCTGTAATTTAACATTTGAAAGTGATAATGTATTTAATACGGATGATTTAACTATAATTTATCATTATGATGATTATATTTTACCAGTTACTTATTATTATGATTGTTCAGAAGATGATTTTGATGCGGTGGAATATCTAGTTAAAAAAGCTGTTTCTATTGATGAATATGTTTCAACAATTGATTATGAAAATTTTTTTGAATATGAGATAACTGATAATAAAATTGTTTTTATTACAACTAATGATATAGTTTTGTCTACTCAAACAATAACTACTATTAGTGATAGTATAAAAATTAATTATGATTTTAATGAAATATTATTAAATGGAGTTAATATTTAAATGTGTAAATCAAACTGAATAAGTTTGATTTTTTAAACTGAATAAGTTTGATTTTTTA
>CAYVQA010000001.1:33592-42704 GCA_964453965.1 uncultured Staphylococcaceae bacterium | reverse complement strand
TCCAATTTAATTGCTATTTTTTAAAAAATTTGTTAAAATATGCAAGGTGATAAAAATGAATGAAAAAATTATTATTTTTGCAAGCAGCAATCCTGGAAAATTAAAAGAAGTTAAGGTAATGTTAGAAGAAGAAAATATTAAAATTATGTGTTTAAAGGATTTTCCAAAAGTAGATGAACCTATTGAAGATGGTAATAGTTTTTTGGAAAATGCAATGATTAAAGCTAAATATTATTATAATCATTTTAAATTACCTGTTTTATGCGATGATTCTGGTTTAGTTGTCGATGCTTTAAATGGAGAACCAGGTATTTATAGTGCTAGATATGCATCAAAATCGGTTAATCAAGACCTTGAAAATATGAAAAAACTTTTAGGTAAACTTAAAAATGTTAAAAATCGTGTTGCATATTTTAATTGTACGATTGTTTATTATGATGGAAATAATTTTAAAAATACTAATGGTAAATTAGATGGAGTAATAATTGATACTCCGAAAGGAAATAATGGATTTGGTTATGATCCAATTTTTATTCCTAATGGATATGATAAAACACTTGCGGAAATGACAAGTGATGAAAAAAATAAGATAAGTCATAGACATAATGCATTAGTGAAAATGTCAAATTTTATAAAAAATGAACTCATTAATAATTAATTTGTTATAATTAATTTTTTTGCTGTCTTTTTAAATCAAATTAGTTTACATTTTGTTAAAAAAATGCTATAATATTAAAGAAATAAATGCTATGGGCGGAAGGAGGGAACCAAGAAATGCCAAAAACAATCGTTCGAGAAAATGATACATTAGACGAAGCTTTAAAAAGATTTAAACGCGATGTTTCAAGATCAGGGACCCTTGTAGAAGCACGTAAACGTCAACACTATATGAAACCTAGTGACATTCGTAAAGAAAAAAGACGTGCAGCTCGTAAAGCAGGTCGTCATTAATTATCAATTTTAAAGATACTCACATCATATGTGGGTTTTTTTTATTATTTATGCTTTTTTTATTTAATTTAACATATAATTTATTAGGTGTTTATAATGAGAAAAATTCGTATTATTATTGAAAATAAAAAAATCATTATTATGAATTATAAAGAAATTAAAAAAATTGAAAATGAAATTATTATAGTTGACAATTTTACATTGATTGGTGATAAATTAGAAATAAATGAAATTGTTGAAGGAAGTATAAAAATTTATGGCGATATTTCAAAAATTGAATTCTAAAACTAATATGTTAAAAAGAATAAAATATCCGTATTCAGTTAGAATTATGAATACTCCTTTAAATAATGATATTGAAGGAGTTTTTTTTAAGTATAATAATGATAATAGTCTTTCATTTTATACAAATATTAAAACATATCGAATTTTATATGATAAAAATTTAATCATAAATTCAAATTATTTAAAAATTAAAAAATCTTTTAAAAATTTTTTATTAAGGAAATGGCTTTCAATAATTAGTTTGTTAATAATATTTTTATATTTACTCTTTTGCAACAATTATATTAAAGAAATTAATTTTTCAAATGAAGTATTTTATTCAAAAGATGTTATGGATTTTGTTATGGCTAATGTTAAAACCTCTCGAAGTTATTATCGTTTAAATGATAGCTTAAATGAAATAAGCAAAAAATTAAGATCTCGTTTTCCTTATTATGAATGGATTGGACTTAGAAAAAATGGTAATGTTTTATTAATTGATATTGTAAATTTTGAACCAATTTTAATTACAACACCAAATGATAAGTACGGTAATTTAGTTGCGGGAAAAACGGCTTATATTATTAATTATCATATTGAATCTGGTGTGACAGTTATTGATCCTAATGTAACTGTAAAAAAAGGCGATTTATTAGTTAGTGGCAATTTAAACTACTTAAATGAAACATTAAATGAAAAATGGGTTAGCCCACGTGGTTATGTAAATGGAAAAACAATTGAAAAAATTGAAATTGAAGTTGACAAGTATAAGAAAACTTCTATTTATACAGGTATGACTAAATCTAAAATACATTTTACATTAAAAAAAAGGAATAATAATATTGAGTCTCCATATGATGATTTTTATTATCAGGTTGAAACACTTTTTGAACTTGGTCATTTTAAACTAATAAAAGAAACATATTTTGAAAAAAAATCATTTGAACAATATTTTACAGAAGATGATGCATTTGTGCAAGCAAAATTAAAAATTGAAACAGAATTTTATCAAAAAGCTCGCAATCCTTATGAAGAGGTTATAAAAATTGAAAAAATTAAAGTAATAGATAATCAAACTTCTTATAAAATGATTCTTATAGTTTATAAAATTGAAAATATCGCAATATTTAAAACAATATCTTCAACATAAAGCAAGAAAAAAGACAATTTTTTGTTTTTTTGATATAATAATTAAACAAAAGGGGGCTAAATAATTGAATAATACAATTTGGACTTTTGAAAATGCAAATATTTTTAATCATCTTGCAGGACCACTTAATAGTACTATTAAAATGTTAATGCTTGAATTAGATAATAAATTATTTGATAATGTTGTTGATGATAAAATTGTTTTAATAGCAGAAACAAATAAAAATATCGACATCCTAACGTCTTTTTTAACAATATATACAGAACTATATTATAGTGGAATTGTTTTAGAGGTTAGAGATATCAGTTATATTATCAATTTTCTTAAAACAAATAAAAATGAAGTAAGTATTAGTGAGATAATTAAGTTTTATTCGCATCAAGATATTATTGTTAATTCTTTTGATGGTAAAAAAATCTTTAGTAAAACTTTTAGACAATATCAATTAATTAGTAGTCTTCGTAAAGAGCAAATTATATTTGCGATAGGCAGTGCAGGAACAGGAAAAACTTACTTAGCAATGGCTTTTGCGGTGGCACAGTTAAAACGGAATTTAATTAAAAAAATAGTTATTACTAGACCCGCAGTTGAAGCTGGCGAAAAATTAGGATTTTTACCTGGCGATTTAAAAGATAAAGTTGATCCATATTTAATTCCAATTTATGATGCTCTAAATGAGTTTTTAGGAAAAGAGCAAGTTGAACGATTAATTGAAAAAGGAACAATTGAAATTGCGCCACTAGCGTATATGCGTGGAAGAACATTAGATAATGCAATAATTATTTTAGATGAAGCACAAAATACAACTAAGACCCAGATGAGGATGTTTTTAACAAGACTTGGATTCAATTCAAAAATGATTATTACTGGTGATATTACACAAATTGATTTACCAAAATTTTCAATTAGCGGCTTAGTTGAAGCAAAGAAAATTCTTAAAGAAATTGAAGGTATAAGTTTTGTTGAATTTACTAAAGAAGATGTAATGCGTAATCCAATAGTTACAAAGATTATTGAAAAATATGAAATTAGTGATAACGAGGCTATGAATGATTAAAATATATACATATGGTATGCTAGGAAACTTTAATTTCAGTGAAAAGAAAATTATTAAAATGGTAGCTAAAAAAGTAATGAGCATTTTAAAAATAAAATCTTTTCATGAAGTAAGTTTCATGCTAGTAGATTTAGAAACAATTCATAAATATAATTTAGAATATCGTAAGATTGATAGACCAACTGATGTTATATCATTTGCCTATGTTGATGGTGAAGAAGACCATCATTTACCAAAAGAATTAGGTGATATTTTAATATGTATTGAAAAAGTAAAAGAACAAGCAAAAGAATATGAACATAGTGAACTAAGGGAATTTGCGTTTTTAGTTACACATGGAATGTTACATATTTTAGGTTATGATCACCAAACTGAAGAAGATGAAAAAAAGATGTTTAGTCTTCAAAATTTGATATTAGAAAAATTGAAAATAACAAGATAAGGAGAATGAAATGGAAATAAAATATGAAATTGCAAGAAAAGCATACAATAATTCGTTTGCGACATATTCTCACTTTCAAGTAGGTGCATGTTTAGTATTGAAAAATGGACAATTTGTTATGGGAACAAATATTGAAAATGCTTCTTATGGACTTACTAATTGCGCTGAACGCAGTGCTTTATTTAGTGCTTATTCACAAGGTTATCGTAAAGATGACATTAAAGAATTAGTAGTAATGAGCAAAAATGGTGTTAGTCCTTGTGGAGCTTGTCGTCAAGTAATTGTCGAACTAATGAATTTAGATGCATTAGTAACAGTATGCAATCTTGATGGGTCTGGCTATTCAATGAAAGTAAGTGAACTTTTACCTATGATGTTTAGTGAGGATGATTTAAATGAACAATAGTTTTAAATCAGGATTTGTTTCAATTATTGGTAGGCCCAATGCGGGTAAAAGTACTTTATTAAATCAAATCCTTGAAAAAAAATTAGTAATAGTAACTCCCAAAGCCCAAACAACAAGAAATAAAATTAAAGGAATTTATAATAATGATAATGTTCAAATTGTTTTTGTTGATACGCCTGGAATTCATAATCCACATCATGAATTAGGGGAAGTTATGAACAAAATGGCTTTTTCCGCAATCGAAGGAATGGATACAATTATTTGGATTGTTGATGTAGCTAAAAAAATTGATGAATTAGATCAAAAGATTGCAGCTGAATTACAAAAAATTAAAGTTCCTGTTATTTTAGTATTGAATAAAGTCGATTTAATTAATGATAAGAATATCGTTGAGGAACAAATTGCCGAATATAAAAAAATTTATCAATTTGCTGGAGGAATTACAATTAGTGCTACAGAAAATCATAATGTTAAAAATTTGATTGAAATGATTACGGATAAATTGCCATTTGGGTTTCCATATTATCCAGTTGATCAATTACTTGATCAGCCAGAAAGATTTTGTGTTGCGGAAATTATTAGAGAAAAAGTATTATTATTAACTGATGAAGAAGTACCTCACAGTGTTGCAGTAACGATTGATAGTTTTAAACCTAATTCTAAAAATCATAAAATGTATGATATTCATGCGACAATTATTGTTGAGCGTAGTTCCCAAAAAAAGATTGTAATTGGCAAGGGCGGACAAATGATTAAAAAGATAGGCACTATGGCAAGGAAAGATATTGTTGATTTTTTAGGGAATAAAATTTATCTAGAATTGTTTGTCAAAGTTGAAGAAAATTGGCGTAATAAGAAAAGCCAATTAAATGAATATGGGTATAAATTAGATAATTAAAAAAGATGCATAATTTTTCTTTCTTTTGATATCCTAATAATAGGAGTGAAATTAATGAAAGAAAAAAAAGCATGGATGCAATTTTTAAAAACTGGAAAAATTGAAGATTATTTAAAATATCGTCAAATTCATAACGAAGTTGAAATAGCAAGAGAAATTACAAATGAAAAAAGAAGCAGTCAAGAATCAAGGAATCGTTTTAAAGAAAACGGATTATAAAGAAACTGGAAATATTATTACATTAATTACAAATGAAGGCATAGAAACTTTAATTGTAAAAGGAACAAAAAAAACGTCTTCAAAACTACGTAGTTTAACAAATATTTTTAGTTTGATTGAATATGTTAGAACTTCAAATGATGGTTTAAATACATTAATTGAAGGAACTGTTGTTCAGTCATATAGTAAATTTTATGATGATATTAAAAAAATGAGTTATGCACAAGTAATAATTGAAAAAATATTAATTCTTAATAATTCGATTACTGATTATCGAATACTATATTCATTTATAATTGATATTTTTAATTTATTATCATCTACTAATTATCCGGAAATTGTAACATTAGTCTTTGAAGTTAAATTATTATATTTATTAGGGATTGCACCTAATTTAAAAAACTGTATTAAATGTCAAAAGGCTATAGATGGAATTTTTGTTCTTAATGAAGGTGGAATTATTTGTCATAATTGCTTACGAAATTATAAATATTCGTTTATATTAAGTAATGAGGAAACTGAGGCTTTTAAAATATTATATTTAATTAAATTAAGCATGATTAATCAATCATTTTATGATATCATAAAATCTGTTTATCAACGGCTAAATTTAGCAGTTGATTACTATTATAATTATTTTTTAGACTTTACAAGTAGTGCTAAAAAAGTTATTAAACAATTGACAATTAGCCAGTAAACGCTAATTGTCTTATTTTTTTACACAATTTTTAAAATAACAATACTTTATCGATTGATTTTTTTCAAGCAAAATGCTATAATAAATTGTAAAATTGAAACAATTAGGAGGAAATAATGTTGTTTACACAAATTCGGGGAATTCATATTAATGGGCGAAAAGATATGTCAATTAAAAATGAGCCTATTTCATTTTTAAATCCTAAAAATGTTTATTTTCCTTTAGTTATTGGTAATGTCATTTATAAACCTTTAGTGGAAATAGGAGACAGTGTATTAAAAGGCCAACCAATTTTAGAAAGAAGCGGCAGATTTAGTCATCCAATATGTTCATCTGTTAGTGGAAAAGTAACAGCAAAAAAGAAAATGTGGCATTCTAGTGGTAAAATGGTGGAAATGTTAGAAATTGCTAATGATGGCGAAGAGAATAGTTTTTATAATAATGATAAAAATTTAGATAATATTACAAAAGATTTTATTATTGAAAGAATGAAAGAAGCAGGAATTGTTGGACTTGGTGGCGCAGGTTTTCCAACTTATGTTAAATATTTACCACTTAAACCTGCAGATGTTTTGATAATAAATGCGGCTGAATGTGAACCATACATTACAGCAGACTATACTTTAATTATTAATGAAACTGAAAAATTACTCAGAGGAATTGAGTATATGATGATTGCATGTGGAGCAAAACGAGGTGTTATTGCAATTAAAAAAACAAAAAAAGCAGCAATTAATGTTCTTAAAAATGCTTTAACTAATCATCAAAAAATAGAGATTCATTTATTAAATGATGTTTATCCTGCTGGATGGGAGCGTTATATTGTTGAGCATGTGACGAAAAATACTTATTCAGGGCTTCCAAGTGACGTTGGAGCAGTTGTCAATAATGTTCAAACTGCAATTGCCGTTTGTGAGTCAGTTGAAGAAAACAAACCTTTAATTGAAAAAATGGTTACATTCACTGGCGAAGGACTTGTTAATCCTTGTAATGTAAAAGTTAAAATTGGAACAAAAGTAAGTGATGTAATACCTAGTATTGGTGGATACATCGATAATTTAGAAGAGGCATATTTTATTGCAGGCGGCCCAATGACTGGAAAATCAATCATGTTTGATGACTTGGTTATAACAAATTCCTTAGGCAGCATTATTGTTAAGCCAAAAATAGATCATCAAAATAATCCATCTTGTATGGGATGTGGCAAGTGTGCAGAGGCATGTCCTGCATTTTTAACCCCAACAGAGATTAAAGTTGCTTTAGATAATGGTGATATGGAGGGACTTAATAAACTTAATGTTACTAAATGTGTTCAATGTGGTTTATGTTCATATGTATGTCCTTCAAGAGTAGATATTACGGAAATAGTCGGTAAAGCAAAAGATGCGGCACTTAAAGCGAATGCTTTAAAATCGCAAAAAGCTGGAAAGTAGGTAAATATGGCAAAAAAATTTTTATTAGGAAAAGCTCCTTTTGTACGACGTGTAGATGATGGTGGTGTTTCGACATCTCGAATGATGGCTGATTTATTAATTGCGTTAATGCCAATTATTATTTTTAGTTGGATAAAAAATGGTTTATTACCATATTTTGAATTAAATGAAGTTTCAAAAAATGGCGCAAGCGTCATAACAATGATTTATCCATTACTATTTGTTTTTATTGGTGGATTTACAAGTTTTTTACTAGAAACTATCTATTTTTATACTTTTTTAAAAATTAGAACATTTAAAGAATTGATGAAAAGCGTATTAAATTCATTCGCAATTATTCCAGGTGTTTTACTTGCATTGATATTGCCATTAAAAACGCCAATTGTTGCATTAATTTTTGGTTGTTTTTTAGCTAATATTGTTTTTAAAATGTTATTTGGTGGATTTGGGAAAAATGTTTTTAATCCTGCATTAATTGCATATGCAATTTTAACAGTTAGTTTTTCACTTACATCATCATATTTAAACCCAAGCGAAACTTTAAATGTTGTAACTGGTGTTACTCCACTTACTAATTTTGCAGGAACAACAATCAATTATGCAAATGTGGTTGCACCATATGGTAATTTATGGGATTTCTTTATTGGAACGATTCCTGGATCTTTAGGCGAAACAAGTGCACTTTTATGTATTGTTGCTTACATTTGGTTAGTAATAAGAAAAGTAATTAATTGGCGTGTCCCTGTTATCTATATTGGTACCGTTTATGTAATTACCTTAATTATTGCATTAGTTAATGGCTATGGAATGTGGTATCCAATGTTTAATATTTTAAGTGGTGGATTATTCTTTGGAGCTGTATTTATGGCTACAGAACCAGTAACAACCCCTCGTAATCCGCATGGAAAAGTTATATTTGCAGTTGGATGTGGAATTTTAACGGTATTATTTAGAATCATTGGAATGTATCCAGAAGGCGTATGTACAGCAATTCTAACAATGTGTTTATTTACGCCTGTTATTGATCGCTTTGCTGCGACAATTAGAAGTTCACGAATAAATTATAAAAGTATTTTAAAATATTCAGCAGTCGCCATTCTTTTTATGGCTATTGCCCTATATACAATTATTAAAGCAAAAGATTCAACAAGCCTTATTAATGCTGTTAAATTAATAAATGGAGGTAGATTATAATGAAAAAAATAATCGCTTCGATAAGTTTTGTATTATCAATGTTAGTTTTATTAGTAATTGGCATTATTGCAACGGAATCAATGTTAAAAGCAGATGAAGAGTATAATTCTCTTAAAGGAATCGGAAATATTGGTTTAACAAAAGTAACTAAGATAAGTTCAAATCATACAAATGATATTATTAAAAATGTTTATCTTGGGAGATATGATAATAAAACCTGTTATGCTTTTGAGACAACATATTTGTTCAAAGTAACAGATGAATTAGAAAGTAATGAATCTATTGAAATCACGATGATTGCAATTATTTCTAAATATCAAGGAAATATTGTTGGCTATAAATTATCAGGTAAAAATAGCCTTAATAACAAAGAAATGATACATGCTAATGGTTTGAATAAT
>CAYVQA010000001.1:13556-33492 GCA_964453965.1 uncultured Staphylococcaceae bacterium | reverse complement strand
AAAGCAATTTATACTGGTAAATTAGATGGAAAAGATGTTTATGTATTTGATGGTATTGCACCTAATCAATATGAAAATGCAGTTAATCATGATATTAATATCTTAATTGTAATTGACAAACAATCAGGAATTGTTTTAAAAACTCAAGTTGTTGGTGATTTCACATATGGTGAAGGATATAATATTACAGCTAATGAATTTAATATGGTAGGGTCTAGTAATATTGACTCATTCACTGCCGTAACTAATGCGACGAAATCTTCAAGTAGTGTTAAAGAAATTTTTACAGCAGTTTTTGCTGCATATGATAAGATTAGAGGTACAAGATAATGAAGAAAATGCCACGAATTTTATATTTAGCACTTTTTCTTTTAATTCTTGGAGTAATTTCTGGTGGTTTACTTGCTGTAGTGAATTCAATAACAAGTTCAGTAATTGAAGAAAATGCTCAAAAAGAATTAGAAAAAACTTTAGAAAAAGTTAATGTTAAAAATCCAAAAGACATAACAGAAGCAGTTGAATTACGAGATGGCGTTAAAAACGTTTATAAAGCTACCTTTGATGATGAAATATGTTATGTTTATAATGTTACAAATGCAAATAAATATACAACAGTTAATGTTTTGGTGGTAATCTCTGAATCAACTGGAAAAATTTTAAATTTAAGTGTTTCAGGTTCGCCTTCAATAACAACACATGGTTTAGATAGCAATTTTACTGGCGATTTGAATTTAATTGGTTCTAATAATAGTGATTCTTTAATTAGTGTTTCAGGTGCAACATTTTCAAGGAATTCTATTAAAGTATGTATCGATAATGCTTTTGCGACTTACGCAAAACAAGTATCAAAGGAGGTTTAAAAAATGGAAAAAACAAATCAATTTAAAAATTTCTTAAAAGGAATTATTAATGAAAATCCAACCTTTGTTATGATGCTTGGAATGTGTCCAACTTTAGCTGTCACAAAAACATTAGAATCAGCATTAGGTATGGGAATGTGCATTTTGTTTGTTTTATTCTTTTCCAATTTACTAATTTCAATTGTTAAAAATATTGTTCCAAATGAAATTAGAATACCTGTATATATAGTTATTATTGCAACTTTAGTTACAATTGTTGAAATGTTATTACAGGCTTTCCTACCAAATTTATTTACGCAATTAGGTGCTTTTGTATCTTTAATTGTTGTTAATTGCATTATTTTAGGTAGGGCTGAAGCTTTTGCGTCAAAACATAATCCTGTTGATTCGATGGTTGACGCAATTGGGATGGCTTGTGGATTTACATTATCTATTAGTTTGATTTCAATTATAAGAGAATTTTTAGGTAAAGGAACGATTACAATATGGGGAAGTTTACAAATAGATGCGACTAAATTGTTTGAACTTTTGCATATTGAACCATTATCACTTTTACAAACTAATGCAGGTGCCTTTTTAACCTTAGGAATTTTAGCTGGCTCAATTATTGGTATATCAAATAATATAAAGAAGCAAAAAGAAGAAAAGAATAAAAATAATTCTTCAACGCTTAAAATTGAATCACAAGGAGGTACCAAATAATGAATCTTATAACGATTGCTTTTACAGCATTTTTATTAGAAAATGTTGTGTTATCACAGTTTTTTGGTATTT
Source organism: uncultured Staphylococcaceae bacterium (assembly GCA_964453965.1). Taxonomy (GTDB): domain Bacteria; phylum Bacillota_I; class Bacilli_A; order ML615J-28; family CAG-313; genus CAYVQA01. Next base: position 31,858 of record CAYVQA010000001.1, on the reverse strand, counting down.
GTCCTTTCTTAGGAGTATCTAAGAAAAAATCTTCTGCAATTGGTATGGGTCTTGCAGTAACAGCTGTTATTGTTATTTCATCAATTGTTTCCTGGTCATTATATCATTTAGTATTAGTAAAACTTGACCTTGCATATTTGCAAACAATAGTATTTATATTAGTTATTGCTTCACTTGTGCAAATATTAGAGATGTTTATTAAGAAAACATCACCTTCACTTTATAAATCGTTAGGTGTTTATTTGCCATTAATAACAACAAATTGCGCTGTTTTAGGTACGGCAAATGCGGTAATTACTAATAATTATGGTTTTTCTGAAATGGTTGTATATTCATTATTTATAGGATTAGGTTTCTTATTTGTAATGTTTATTTTCTCTGGTTTAAGAGAAAAAATTGAAAAGGCCCCAGTACCGACTCCATTTAAAGGCGTTCCAATCGCCTTAATTGCAGCTGCAGCATTAGCAATTATCTTTGCAAGATTTGGAGGAATTATTTAATGAAAATAATTATTGCCATATTAGTATTAGGTGGAATTGGTTTAGTCTTAGGCGCATTAATAGGTATTGCAGCAAAATTTTTAACAGTTGAAGAAGATTCTCGAATTGAAGATGTGACTAAAATGTTGCCTGGAGCAAATTGTGGTGGATGTGGTCATGCCGGTTGTGCCAGTTTTGCTGCTGCAATTGTTTTAGAAAACGCTGATCCATCGGGATGTAAACCATGCAAAGTTGATCAAGCTCAAGCAATACGCGATTATCTAAAAAAATATGATGAAGAACATAAAAAGGAAGAATAAATTGAAAATATTCTAAAAAATTAAAGATGGTTCTGTAAAATCTTTTGAGGTTTTGGGGTAAAAAAGAATAAAATACCATAAAAGATTTTATTATCAGCCATAAAATAATTTAAAAAAAGTGCAACCTTAAAGATGAAGGGCGAACGAAATGAAGTTCAATCCTTCATCTTTTTTTAAATAATTAATACGAATATTTGAACTTTACAATTATTTTTCGAAAGTTGATTTGTTTGGAGTAATATTTTATTAGCTTTTTTGTAAAAAAAATTTACAAAAGTTGCTTATTTTAAAAAAAACAATAGATATTAAATAAAAAAATAATTAAAAATGTAAAGAAAATGTATCGTTTCGGAAAAGATAACATTACTAATAATTTACCGAATATTAGTTGAATTAGTTTTGTTTTAATGTTAAAATTTATACATCATAAAACATTTTGATGGAGGAAAAAATGAAAAAGTTTTATACATTAATAATCTGTTTACTTTTAGTATTTGTAACTGGATGTACAGTAACTTCAGTAACAAATAATGCAGAATATGAAACTAAAATAGCAGAATTAGAAGAAAAAGTTGCTGGTTTAGAAGCAACAATTAGTGAAAAAAATGCAGAAATTGAAGAAAAAGACAAAAAGATTAATGAACTTACAGAGCAATTAAATAAGAAAGCAATTAAATATACAATTAGCGTTTATGATATAGATGGCGAAGAACTTGCAAATAAAGAAATAATTGGTAAAGAAGGAGATAAATTAGTTGATGCATTAAATGATAATTTTGATGTTGTATCAGCTCAAACTGATTGGGGAACATCAATAATAAGTATTGAAGGTTCTATTGTTGATGCAAATTATTATTTAGCATGTTATGAAAATGACGAATATGCAATGGTTGGTGCTGATCAATTAATTTTAGAAAATAATGATAAAATTAAATATGTATCTGAATGTTGGAATACTGATTTTGATGATACAGATAAATTAGTTGATAAAATTATATATCATTTTATGAAAAATGATATTGCAGGTATTTATGAAAAAGTTGATTCAACTGGTAAAACACCATTTTATGATTATTATCTTACTTCTGCAGTAGTAATGATGATGAAATTAGGATATGATCAAAGTATTTTTAATTTTAATTTTGAAAATGCGGCATCGCTAAAAGAAGTCTTAGAAAATAAAGATTGGCAATCTGAGACTGTTCAAAATAATTTTATGAAGGGTGGAATAACAATGCTTGCATTAGGAGCCGATATGACAAACTTTGCATCAGTTCTAAACGCTCAAACAAAGTATAATTATTGGCAAGCTATTGTTGCAAAAGCATTAAATATCGAAAATGACGTTTTGACATCAACAATTAATGGTTGGAAAGCACCAACTACTGCTGGTGATAGTTCGATGATGCAACTTTCTGCTTATTCATTATTTATGACTAAAGAAGAACTTGGAACAACTGCAATTGATGAAACTTATAAAAAACTTACTTCTACAGGAGTTGATTCATGGGGTGTTAATGGCGCATCAACAGCTCAATTTATTTTAGGTTTATGTAATTTAGGATTAAATGTTCGTGATTACACTGTTTCAATTGACGAAAATAATGTAACTGACCCGATTACTATTTTAACAAATTATGCTATTGAAGGTGGTTTGAAGTACAAATTAACAGATGAAAAAGTTGACTTAGGTTATACAACTCCACAAGGAATTACAGCTTTACTTACTTATAAGGTAATGCGTGATTTAAAATTAGAAAGTGCAAATTGTTTTGAATATTTAGGTAAATAATGAATAAAAAGAATATTATTAAGATTATCTTTTCGGTAATTTTATTAGTCGCATTGATAGGTGTTATTATTCATTTACAAAATGAATCCCAACCGAAAACAGAAGTTGATGGTTCAATAACAGTTATAGTTGTAGATATTAATGGTTCTGAAAAATATCATAAAGTTATTGATTATTATAAAGGTGATGATTTTTTATCATTATTAGAAAAAAACTTTACAATCATTGCTGAAGATGATGCATATGGAAAATTACTATATGGAATCGATGATGTTATTACTGATTTTCAAACTACTTATTTAGCAATTTATATTAATGATAATTATTCAAATGTTGGAATTTCTTATATTGAATTAGAAGATGAAATGATTGTAAAATTTGTTGAGACAAAAATATGAAAAGAAACAATTTAACAAAGAAGATAACTTTATGTTCGATGTACGCTGTTATATTATTTTTACAAGAACAATTACTCTCATTCATTCCAAATGTTCAATTTTCATTTTTGATTGTTATAGTTATAGGAGCTGTATTAGGAATGAAGTGGGGAACTCTTGTTGTTATAATTCATGTTATTGCCGATAATTTGATTTGGGGCTCTTTTGTACCATATGTTGTTATTCCAATGTTTATTGGTTGGGAAATAACGTTATTTTTTGGTTTTTTAACTAGAAAATCAAAGACTTTAATTGTAATTTTATTTGGTATAATCGCATCATTATTATATTGTTGGGCTTTTATTCCTTTTAATGTAATATTTTTAAAAGTTAATTTTATGACTTATTTTATGGCAGATATACCTTTTGAAATAATATTGATTATTAGTACTATTTTAACTTTAACATGGTTATATGAACCATTAAAAAAGCTTGTATTAGAACAGTGGAATACTACAAAAAATGAATAAAAAAAGAAAAGCGGAAATTAATTTTTTCGCTTTTTTTACATCCGGAAAAAAATGCATTTTTCTTGTCGAAATCTTTACACAACCTTTACAAGCATGTATTGTATTAAAGTTATTTTTAATGTAAAATATTAAAGAACTAGAAAACGTTTACAGATTATAGAAAGGAAATAGTATTATGAAAAGTATTGTAATCGGTGTTATAGGCGCAGATGTTCACTCAGTTGGTAATAAAATTATCGAACATGTTTTAACTGAAGCGGGTTATAACGTAGTTAATGTTGGCGTTCTTTCTTCTCAAGAAGATTTTATCAATGCAGCAATTGAATCAAATGCTCCATTAATTTTAGTTTCATCTTTATATGGACATGGTGAAATTGATTGTCGTGGAATGAGAGAAAAATGTGTTGAAGCAGGAATTGGTGATGTATTACTATATGTTGGTGGTAATATTGTAGTTGGAAAGCAAGATTTTAATGAAGTTAAAGAACGTTTCTTAAAGATGGGTTTTAATCGAGTTTATCCACCTGGGACAAGAATTGAAGAAACTTTATTAGACATAAGGGTAGATTTAGGAGAATAAAATGAGTCGCTATTTAATGATTGATTTCGGTTCGACGTTTACAAAACTAACTGCTGTTGATACTGAAATCGAAGACATTATTGGTACTTCTAGTCATTTTACAACTGTTGATACAGATATTTGCATTGGTTATCATAATGCACTTGATGAATTATATAAAAAAATTGGTAAAGTGAAATTTGATGATATCATTGCATGTTCAAGTGCAGCGGGAGGACTTAAAATGGCAGCAATTGGGTTGGTCGAGGAGCTAACAGTTGAAGCTGCTAAGCGTGTATGTTTGGGTGCAGGTGCAAAAGTCGATTTGGTTCTTTCACATCATTTGACTAATAGGGAGATTCAAAAAATAATCGATAAAAAAATTGATATTATATTGCTTGCTGGCGGAACTGATGGAGGAAACTCTGAATGCGCATTATATAATGCGGAAATGTTAGGAAAATCGAAAATTAAAATTCCCATTATTTTTGCAGGTAATAAGTGTATTCAAGATGATGTATTAGAAATATTTGATAAATATCATATGAATGGATACATTTGTGAAAATGTTATGCCAAAAATAAATGTTTTAAATCCAAACAATGCAAAAGAAAAAATTCGCGAAGTTTTTTTAAAAAATATAATTGTTGCAAAAGGAATAAAGAAAATTGAAAATGAAATTGATCAAGTAATTTTACCTACTCCAGAAGCAGTGTTGTTAGCATCTGATTTATTATCACGTGGATATTTACACGAAGATGGATTAGGAGAACTTGTTGTTCTAGATATAGGCGGTGCAACAACTGATTTATATTCATTATGTAGTCCTTCAGCACGACGTAGCGATGTAATTATTAAGGGATTAGAAGAACCTTATGCAAAAAGAACTGTTGAAGGTGATTTAGGAATGCGGTATTCTGCAAAAGGGATTTTTGAATCACTTACTAAAGAAGAAGTTGAAAAGTTTAAAATTGACCAAAATATTGATATTGAATTTGAAGCAAATTATCGTAATGAACATGTTGATGTGATTTTTAAGGATGATAGAGAAAAAAAGATTGATCGTGTACTAGGAAGTATCTGTGTAGATAAAGCAATGCATCGACATGCAGGCAAAATGGAAGAGGTATTCACTGCAATGGGGAAAGTGTATAATCAAACCGGAAAAGATTTGAGTCATGTTGAATATGTAATAGGAACAGGTGGTGTCCTTGTAAAATCAGATAAACCTTTAGAAATTTTACAAGCTGCAACTGCGACTTTACAAACATATTTAGAACTAAGACCAATGAATCCTAAATTTATGATAGATGCGGATTATTTACTTGCATCAATGGGTTTATTAAGCCAATTAGATCCATTATTGGCTTTAAAAATTATGAAAAAACATCTAAAATTAATTTAAAAAGTGAGATTAAAAAATGGTTAAAAATAAAAAAATATCTGAAAAAGAATTCTTAAAAGAACGTGAACATGTTTTAGCCACTTGGAAAACAGGTTCAGATCCAGAATTAAATTTATCAAAAGCAGTTGAATATTTAAAGAAAATTCCTGCTGATTTAAATTTTGCAAAAAAATTAGAAAAAGCAAAAGCTGAAGGGAAATTATTAGTTCAGCCACGTGCTGGTGTTCCGGTATTAGAAGAACATATAAAGCTTTTACAATATTTAGAACAAAGTGGTGCAGATTTTTTACCTTCAACAATTGATAGTTATACAAGACAAAATCGTTATTTAGAAGCTGAACATGGAATTGAAGAATCAGTTGCGCAACATCGAGCAATGTTAAATGGTTTTCCAGCTGTAAATCATGGAGTAATGAAATGTCGACAAGTTCGTGAAAGTGTAAATGTACCTTTGCAAGCGCGTCATGGAACTCCTGATTCAAGGTTGTTAGCTGAAGTTATTCATGCTGCAGGATGGACATCAAATGAAGGTGGCGCAATTTCATATAATATTCCTTATGCAAAGAGCGTATCAATTGAAGATACAATTAAATATTGGCAATATTGCGACCGCTTAGTTGGTTGGTACGAAGAACACGGAGTTTCAATCAACCGTGAACCGTTTGGACCATTAACAGGAACTTTAGTTCCACCATGTGTTTCTAATACAGTTGGTATTATTGAAGCATTACTTGCGGCTGAACAAGGCGTAAAAAGTATAACTGTTGGTTATGGAATGGGTGGAAATATTGTTCAAGACGTTGCTGCAATTAAAACATTAGAAGAACAAACAAATGAATATTTGAAACGTTTTGGCTACAATGATGTTTGTGTTACAACAGTATTCCATCAATGGATGGGTGGCTTCCCTGCTGATGAGTCGGAAGCATTAGCTCTAATTTCTTTAAGTTCGGTTGTTGGAGCATTATCAGGTGCAACAAAAATGATTAATAAGACACCTCATGAATCAATTGGTATACCAACAAAAGAAGCAAATGGAATTGGCATTAAAGCTTCTAAATTTGTTGTACGCTTATTACAAGATCAAAAATTTCCTGAATGTGAAAAATTAACAAATGAAATGGCACAAATTCGTAAAGAAGTTGATTCACTTATGGATTGTGTATTTAAACTTGGTGATGGAGATCTTGCAGTTGGGACTGTAAAAGCATTTGAACAAGGCGTTATTGATATTCCTTTTGCCCCTAGTAAATTTAATGCTGGTAGAATTTTACCAGCCCGTGATAATGAAGGTAATATTCGTATTTTAGAATTTGGCTCTCTTGGATTAACGGACGAAATTAAAGAATTCCATCGTCAAAAAATTGCTGAAAGAGCTGAAGCAGAGGGACGTGCAGTATCATTCCAATTAACAATTGATGATATTTATGCAGTAAGTCAAGGAACATTAGTTGGTAGACCTGTTAATAAATAATTAGTTAAAAATAATAACATAAAGAAATCAAGGAGAAAAATATGAAAATTAAAAATGTTTTATTAACTAAATCGTATACTGGATTTTATTTTGATGATCAAAGAGCAATAAAGAAAGGCGCAACGCAAGATGGTTTCTTTTATGAAGGTGAACCAGTAACCCCAGGTTTTTCTTCAGTTAGACAAAGTGGAGAAGCCATTTCGATTCAATTAGTTTTAGAAGATGGAACTGTTGGATATGGTGATTGCTGTGCTGTTCAATATTCTGGTTGTGGTGGACGAGATCCGTTATTCTTAGCTGATGAATTTATTCCCTTTATTCAAAAAGAAATTGTACCAATGCTAATTGGTGAAAGTGTAGAACAATTTAGACCATTAGCTGAAAAATATGATCGTTTAGTTGTTAATGGCAAAAAATTACATACTGCCGTAAGATATGGTCTTACACAAGCATTATTAAATGTAGTTGCAAATCATTATCATGTAACAATGGCGGAAATTATTCGTAAAGAATATCATATTGAAGGTGATTATTATAAACCAATAGCAATATTTGCCCAAAGTGGTGATGATCGTTATATGAATGTTGATAAAATGATTATTAAAGAAGCAGATGTTTTGCCACATGCTTTAATTAATAATGTTGAAACAAAATTAGGAAAAAATGGTGAAATTCTATTAGAATATGTAAATTGGTTAAAAAATCGTATTATCGAAAAACGTGTTAATAAATCCTATTCACCTGTATTTCATATTGATGTTTATGGAACAATAGGTATTGCATTCAATAATGATGTTGAAAAAATGGTTAATTATTTATTAACTTTAGAAGAAGCTGCAAAGCCATTTGCAATTAGAATTGAAGGACCAGTTGATGCTGGAAATCGCGAAGACACTATGCAAGCTTTAAAAGCAATAACAGCAAGTCTTGAAGAGAAAGGCAGCAAACTAGAAATTGTTGCAGATGAATGGTGTAATACATTAGAAGATATTATTTATTTTGCAGATAATAAAGCTGGTCACATGTTACAAATTAAAACACCTGACCTAGGTGGTGTTAATAATATCGCAGAAGCAATTATTTATTGTAACAAAAAAGGAATAGGTAGTTATTGTGGTGGTACATGTAACGAAACTAATATTTCTGCTCAAACTACAACAAATATTGGTATCGCATGTCGTGCAGTTCAATGTCTTGCAAAACCAGGTATGTCAGTTGATGATGGTTACATGATTGTTCGTAATGAAATGAATCGTGTAATTGCAAGTGCAAATTCACGCGCTAAAGATTAGAGGTTAACTATGAAAATAGGCGTAGCTGGAACTTTAGAATCTAATGATGCAATGATTACAGTTAAGGAAGCTAGCGAATTAAAAATAGTTATACATAGTATCGTTTATGATTTTTTTGGTGAACAAATTGAAAAAGTAATTCGGGATACTTTGAATGAATTAAATTTAAAAAATATTGAAGTTGAATGCAATGATAAAGGAGCACTGGATTATACAATAAAAGCTCGGCTTATTACGGCAATTCAAAGGATGAGGGAAGTCAATGCGTAGAAGTTTATTATTTATGTCTGGAAACAATCCTTCAATGTTACAAAACTCTGATGTTTTTGGATGTGATGCAGTAATTTATGATCTAGAAGACGCTGTAAGCATTTCGGAAAAAGATAGTGCACGAGTTTTAGTTAAAAATTTTCTTGAAAATCGGATTACGTACACTAATCAAGAAGTTGTTGTTCGTATTAATGGTCTTGATACAGATTTTTACTTAATGGATTTAGATTATATTGTAAGTGATTTAATTGACACAATTATGTTGCCAAAGGCATCATATGAAGATATTGTTCGATTGGACAATATGTTGAGTAAATTTGAAAAAAATCGTAAAATGAAAAAGCAAATAGCAATTATTCCAATCATCGAACTTACTAAATCTGTAATTGAAGTTGAAAAAATTGCAACTGGACCAAGAGTAAATGGAATTCTGCTGGGCGCTGAAGACTTATGTAGTGATTTAGAAGTTCAAAGAACAAAAATTGGTGATGAAATACTGTATGCAAGATCAAAAGTCGCAATTGCTTGTAAAGCTGCAAAAATAGATGCTATCGATACTCCTTTTACTGACATTAATGATTCGATAGGATTAGAAAAAGATACTTTACGAGCAATGGGACTTGGTATGAATGCAAAAGCCGCAATTCATCCAAAACAAATTAATACTATAAATCATATTTTTACCCCAACTGAACAACAAATTCTATGGTCCTTAAAAGTACTAAAAGCAACGAAAGAAGCTAAAAAGCATGGACTTGGTGTATTTAGTTTAGATTCGAAAATGATCGATAAACCAATCATCGAACGTGCAGAAAAAGTTGTTAAAAAAGCAATTCAGTGTGGTGTATTAAGTGAGGAAGATATAAATGACTAAAACAGAAATAATTGCATCAAAGAAAAAATTTGTTTCAAGTGATGATTATAAAAAATATAATCGAATATGTGTTAATAAAAAAACAACTAGTGAAGAAATTATAAATTTATCATCAATTTCTGATTTATTTGATAAATTGAATATTAAAGACGGTATGACTTTATCATTTCATCATCACCTTAGAAATGGTGATTATGTTCTTAATATGGTTGCGGAAGAAATCAAAAAGCGAAACATAAAAAACATTCATTTTTGTCCATCATCAATATTTCCTAATAATGCTTGTTTAGTTGAATTAATTGAAAATGAAAATATAACGAGTATTGATACAAATTATATTAATGGACCTGTTGGAGATGTCATTAATCAAGGAAAATTAAAAGAAACGCTTGTAATGCATACACATGGTGGTAGAGCAAGAGCAATAGAAAGCGGAGAAATCAAAATTGATGTTGCTATACTTGCATGCCCAACTGTTGATTTAAAAGGAAATGGAACAGGTGCTATAGGTAATGCGGCTTGTGGTTCATTAGGTTATGCAATTAGCGATTTAGAATATGCTAATAAAGTTGTTTTGGTCACAGATAATATTGTAGATTCTTTATCAAATTATGATTTAGACGGAAAATATGTTGACTATGTTCTTAGAGTTGACAGTATAGGAAATTCTGAAAAAATTGTTTCCGGGACTACAAGAATAACAAAAGATCCTGTAGGTTTAAAAATTGCAGCTGATACAGCTCAACTAATTGACGAACTTGGTTTAATTAAAAATGGAATGTCAATGCAAACTGGTGCTGGTGGTACATCGCTAGCTGTTGCGGATTCTGTAAAAAATCTTATGATTAAGAAAAATGTTAAAGGAAGTCTTGCATCTGGTGGAATTACAGGATATTTTGTTCAAATGCTTGAAGATGGATTATTTGATCATTTAATGGATGTTCAATGCTTTGATTTAGACGCGGTAAAATCATATTCGAAAAACAAAAATCATTACGGGATGTCTGCTTCAAAATATGCAAATCCATACGAAGAAGATGTAGTTGCTAATAAATTAGATTTTGTAATTTTAGGCGCAACTGAAATAGATTTAGACTTTAACGTAAATGTTACAACTGATTCTTATGGAAGAATAATGGGTGGAAGTGGTGGACATTCAGACACCGCAAATGGTGCTAATGTCACAATTATTACCACAAATTTAATTAAAGCAAGGATGCCAATCATAAAAAAACATGTTACAACTATTACAACTCCAGGTGAAGATATTGATGTCATTGTAACAGAACGAGGAATTGCAATTAATCCAAAAAGAATGGATTTAATCGAAAAATTAAAGGATTCAAAGTTAAATATTATGACAATTGAAGAATTATATAATTTAAGTCATTTAATTACTGGTAAACCAAAAGAACTTCTTCGGAGTAAAGAAGTCGTTGGTATTGTTGAATATCGTGATGGAACAATTATTGATTATATTTATAAAATTGAATAATAAAAAAATCAAATCTTTTTAATAGCAATTTTTTATACGAGGAGGTTAATTGATATGGAATTAAAAACAGCTTTTTTACAAAAAGAAAAACATCGAATAGATGAATTTTTAAAAAGTTTTTCTTTAACATATGATTATGATGCAGATGTTACTATTTATATTGAAGAAGATGAAAAAATCATTGGTACAGTGTCAAAAAGTGATAATTTAATTAAATGTTTAGCTGTTGATGATTCTTATCAAAATGAAAATTTATCTTCAAAATTAATAACAAAAATTATAGAAATATTAAATAATGAAAACAAATTTCATTATTTAGTGTATACAAAAAAAATATATGAAAAAGTTTTTACTAGCTTTGGATTTCATATCATTGTTAGTGGAAACAAGACTGTTTTTCTTGAAGGTGGATCTCCAAATATATCAGATACGATTAATGAATTAAAAAAGAAAATAACAATTCAATATGGAGAAGATATTTTTAAATCAAATATTGGCAGTATTGTGATGAATGCGAATCCAATTACAAATGGCCATTTACATTTAATTGAAAAAGCATCACGTGAGAATGATTTAGTATTAGTTTTTATTCTTGAAGAAGAAAAATCATATTTTACTTATAAAGAAAGATTTGCACTAGCATATACTGCTACTTTACCATATAGTAATGTATTATTATTACCATCAACAAGGTATATTATATCTAAAGAAACTTTTCCTAATTATTTTTTAAAGGAAGTTAATGTGCATACGGAAGAATATGCTTTAATTGACGCTAAGATTTTTAGAAAATATTTTATGAAAGAATTATCGATAAATCATCGATATGTCGGAACAGAAACAAATCCTTTGATGAAAATATATAATAATATTTTAAAAGAACATTTAGACGAAAAACTAGTGATTGTTAATCGAATATCTGAAGGAAAAAACATTATTAGTGCATCGTTAGTTAGGAATTTAATTAAAGATGGTGATATTGATGATGCATTGCAGTATATTCCTAAAGGTATTCACTGGTTATTAAAATCAATTATTTATGAAAAAAAATGAAATTGCAAAATTAATATTAGATGATCGTGAGCGAATAAATAATTTAATCAAAAATTATTCTTTAAAAAATGTATGTATTGCAATTAAAGCAAACATTCCCGGAATGGATAAAAATATTTGGTTTAATCGTGTAATTGTTGAATATTTTTCAAATAATGCAAAGAAATTGTTAAAAAAGAAAAAATATAGTAAAATAGTTATTTCTACCAATGATGGTTTCTTAATTCTCTATATTACAAATTTAGATAGTACTTTTGAAAATGCAAATGATTTAAAACAAGCGACAATTGCACTTGAAGAGTCAGAAATAATGGGCAGACTAGTTGATATAGATGTTTATTATGCAAATAGTTTTAGTCTTAGAAGAAAGGAAATGCGCAAATGTTTACTTTGTGATGACTTTGCGGTTATATGTAATCGATTAAGAAGACATCCAAATATTGAAATCGTAAATAAAATGGAAAACATTGTTACAATGAAATTACCAGCAATTATTAAACCAATGATTAGTGAAAGTATGAAGTTAGAATTAAATTTACATCCTAAATTTGGACTTGTCACACCATTAACAAATGGAAGTCATCAAGATATGGATTATGAATTAATGATGAAATCAATAAAATATCTAACTTCACCATTATGTGATCTTTTTATGATGGGTTTAAACACTAATAATCTACCGGAATTATTTACACAAATTCGTGATTATGGTTTAAAAATTGAAAAAGGGCTTTTTACAATAACAAAAGGAATTAATACATATAAAGGATTGATCTTTGGATTAGGAATTGTTATTGCTGCTAGTGGATACTTATTAAAAAGTGGAAAAAAAGATTTTAATTATCTATTTGAAATAATTAAAAAAATGACTAAATCATTAAAAAATGAACTAATTGATTTAGCAAATCGTGATGAAAAAACTGCGGGTGTAACGGCATATAAAAAATATAAAGTCGGCGGTGCTAGGCTTGAAGCATATAATGGCTTTCCGAGCATTAGAAATGTAACACTTGAAAGTTTATCAAATGAACATCTCTTAAATACTTTAATAAATTTAATAATTGTAGCAGATGATACGACGACAATTAAAAGAGTAAAATCACTTGAAGAATATTATTTGGTTAAAGAAAAATTTGTTAATTTAAATGTCAAAAATCAAAAAGCAGTAGATGAACTTAATGATTATTGTATTGCAAATAAGTTAAGTTTTGGTGGTGCTGCAGATTTATTGATTATTAAAATTTATTTATTTATGTTTAAAAATTATTTTTACGAAGAAGGAGAAAAAAATGAAGAGCAAAAAATTCAGTAAGTTTTTGTTAATAATGGCAATTTTTACGGCTGCAATTTTTACAGTAGGTTGTAAAGATAAAGGCAATAAAAAAGATAATAAACAAACTGTATGGACTGAAGAAAAATTACTTGACTTATCAACACGTGATTATAAAGGTCAAAATGGTGTTGTTGCAGCAGCAAATCCATATGCAGCTAAAGCTGGATTAGATATTTTACAAGCTGGTGGAAATGCTTTTGATGCTGCTGTGGCTGTTTCATTTGCCCTTGGCGTTGTTGAGCCTAATGCGTCTGGCATTGGTGGTGGTGGAATAATGACTGCTTATGAAGCTTCAACAGGAAATTATATTTCTTACAATTTCCGTGAATTTGTTCCAGCTGCTGGTACTGCTGCAAGATATGGTACAGCTGAAGCGTTAGATGATTATGCTTTATCAACTGGCGTTCCAACACAAGTAGCTGGCTTAATTAAAATTCAAGCTGAACATGGTTCATTAAAAGGTGATGAAGGGCGTAAAGCTGTTTTAGCACCAGCAATAAATTATGCAAAAAATGGTGTTAAAGTAACACCTGAACTTGCATCTACGATATCTAGTAATTTTAATTCTATTAGTTTAGCTGGAAAAGAAGCATTAAAAATCTTTACTATTGATGGCAATGGAATGGATATACTTGAAGAAGGTTCATTAATGGTCAATACAAATTATGGTAATGTACTTGAAGAAATCGCTAATTATGGTGTAGATGGCTTTTATACTGGATGGGTTGCAGATGCAATTGTTAACTCAATGCAAAAAACTTTCTTATCAGCAAATGCGACTGAAGCAGAAATTGAGCAAGCTAAAGGAATTATTACACATGAAGATTTATTATATGCAAGAGATAATTATCCAATTAAAGAAACTCCTGTAAGTGGTACTTTTAAAGGATATGATATTGTTTCTGCAACAACACCTTCATCTGGTGGTATTGTTTTACTTGAAACTTTGAATATGCTTGAAGTATGGGAAAATCAAAATGGTAAAGATTTATCAAGCCTTGGACACAATTCAGCTGAATATATTAATGCAATTGCAACTGCAATGCAACTAGCTTATGGTGATAAGAGAAAATATATCGGTGATAGCAAATTTGTTAATGTTCCAATTTCTGGATTATTATCAAAACAATATGCTGCAGAACGCTGGGAAAAATATAATCCAAATCAAGCATATTTAGGTAGATTTACAGGTGATAATGACTACGGTAACCCATGGAATTATGTTACAAATACTAGTGTTCAAAGTCTACTAGATGAAGATAATCAAGAACATTATAGTACAACTTCATTCTCAGTTGCGGATAAAGACGGAAATATCGTAAGTGTAACACAAACAATTAACCATTTCTTTGGTAATCATATTATTCCTAAAAATACTGGCTTTTTCTTAAACAATCAATTGAGTAGTTTTTCATTAACTACAACAAGTGCAGCATATGTAGAACCATATAAACAACCAGTTAGTCATATTATGCCAACAATTGTTTTAAAAGATGGCAATCCAATTGCAACGTTAGGTTCACCAGGAAGTATGCGAATTCCATCAGCAGTTATTCAAGTATTGCTCAACATTATCGAATTTGATATGGATATTCAATCGGCAATTGCGGCACCAAGAGTATATTGTTATGCATGTGCAAGCGATGATTTATCATCAACATCAAAGGATTTGTATGTTGAAAAAGCTATTTCACAATCAGTATTGGATAAACTAACTAGTATGAATTATAATGTAATTCCAACTGGTGATGGTGATATTGATTTATATTTCGGTGGTGTTCAAGGTATTACTTTTGAATATGAGAATAATACTTTACATGGAGGAGCTGATCCACGTCGTGATGGAAAGGCAATAGGATATTAATATGCTTTGGGAAATTGAGTTATTATATTTTGTTGCAATGATAGCAACTTTTATTGTATTGTTGCTTGTTTGCAAATTACCTGCAGGAATTTCACTAATGATATCGGCAATTGTGGGATTAATTTTAAGCGGAATTTTTTCAGGTACAGAAATTTCCTTAAGACATTTAGTCGAAGGTGGATTTGGATACTTCGATACAATTTTAATTATTACATGCGCAATGATTTTTATGACAGCATTAGAAAAATCAGGTGCTATGGAATATATTAGTGTTTTTCTTGTAAAAAAATTATCAAAATATCCAACATTATTATTAATAACATTTATGTTAATTATTATGTTTCCAGGAATGATTACTGGTTCATCTCTTGCGTCTGTCGTTAGTTCTGGTGCACTAATTGCTCCAATCTTAGTAAAACTTGGAATTCCTAAACCTAAAGCAGCTGCAATTGTTGCATTTGGTGCGATTTATGGAATGATAGCTCCACCAATTAATGTTCCAGTAATGGTAATCTGTGATGTCGTAGATATTCCTTATGTTGGATTCACATTACCACTTTTAGCATTAACTATTCCGCTTGCAATATTTACAGTTTTATTCCTTGGTAGAAAGCATCTTAAAGCTGGTGCGTTTACTGAAGATATTACACTTGAAACTGAAGAAGATGTAAACAATGAAAACGAACAAGAAATAAAAGTTGATGATAAAGTATTAGATTTTTCAATTCTTGAAAAACTAAATTGGACTGTTACAATCCCAATTATTTTATTAGTAGTACTTATTGCTTTACAAAGTATTTTTCCAAGAATATTTGGTGTATTAGCAACACCATTAGTTTTCATTATTTCTGCTATTCCTTGCTTTTTCTTAGGAAAAAAAGCAAATATAGTTTACACATTTAAAGATGGTGTTAAAAAGTCAATTTCTGCGATGGCTTTATTAATTGGGGTTGGAATGTTTGTTCAAGTATTTACTTTATCTGGAACAAGAGGATACTTTGTTATTAATGCATTAAGTTTACCTGATGTATGGCGATATGTAGCAATTGCTATTTCGATGCCTGTATTTGGAGGAATTTCTGCATTTGGTTCATCATCAATTTTAGGCGGACCATTCGTAATGGCATTACTAAGTTTAAATGAAATAATAGTTGCATCGGCATTATCTTTAATTGCTGCCACAGGAGAATTTTTACCTCCTACAGCTATGTCTGCAACATTTGCTGCTAATGCAGTTGGTGAAAAGAACTATTTAAAAGTTACAAAAGCTGCAATAGTTCCGTTAATTGTAACTTTAGTTTATGCAATGCTATTTATCATAGTAGTTGCAAGATTTTGGAATTAGGAGGAAAGATATGACTTACGTAATTACGGGTATTTATCTTATTTTAGTTGCCATTATATTAGTTATGGTTGGTTGGAACATGTTTGAATCGGAAAAAATCACTGATAAAATTGCATCTGGTGTGATATTAATTTTATTAGTATTAAGATTACTTCTTATAAAGTAGGTGCAATATGGAAAATAAAAATGTTTTAACTAAAAAAATGAATTATATTATAACCTGTTCAATCATTGCGATTGCTATTTTAGTAGCTGTTATAACCGGAATTGAATTTAAAAAATTTAGAAATTATGAAACAAAATTTGTTGTTAGAGATAATGTTGTAACATCAATTGAAAAATTTAGTAAATATTCTCCTAAACTAAAAGGAACAAAAGGTGATAGCGATATTTATATAATTGATAGTGGTGTAGAAGGACCAAGTATGTTAATTATTGGTGGAACGCATCCAAATGAACCATCAGGTCAATTAACTGCAACAGTATTTTTAGAAAATGTTACAGTGCAAAGAGGAAAACTTTTCATCATTACTGAAGCAAATAAAAGTGCATATAGTCATTCACAACCACAAGAAGGATCATCAATGTATTATCATATTACAACTGAATATGGTATGAGAACATTTAAATTTGGTACACGTGCTTCAAATTATGTTGACCAATGGCCTAACCCTGATGTTTATTCACATAATCCTTCTGGACAAAATTTGTCATCAAACGATGTTAGAAATTTAAATAGATCATATCCAGGTGATCCAAATGGTAATTTTACTGAAAAAATCGCTTGGGCAATAACTAATTGTATTAAACAAAATAATATTACAATGACTGTTGATTTACATGAAGCTTCACCAGAATATTTAACAATTAATGCAATAATTGGTTATCCTGGAAAAACAACAGATTTTAATAATGATTCATATAGTTTAGCGTGTGATGTTGCGGTTAAAATGTCAATGAAAGGTGTAGATATTACACCAGAAGTATCGCCAGAAGAATTACATGGCTTAACGCATCGTGAACTTGGGACATATACGAATACTCTCGTGTTCCTTTGTGAAACATCAAATGCAAGTCAAGGAAAGCTTCGTGGTGCATTTACAGAAGATTTAATAGTTACAGGTGAAGATAAGTTCTATGACAAAGCAGAAGAACTTGGTGTTTTATATGCGCCACCTGTTCATTTAAACGAAAGGGTTGGACGTCATGTTTGTTCAATATCAACAATTATTGAAGCATATAATGATAAAATTGCTAAATATGAAAAATCATTACAAAAAGCAACAGAAGAAGGAAAATATGACGAAGTATATGAAAAAATTTCGTCTGAATGGAAGGAATATCTAAAATTAGGTAAATTAGAAATTTCTAATATTCCTAGTTATGATCAATTAATTGAAAATGGTGTAGGAAAATATTTATTATAATAAATTACAAGGAGAAAAAAATGAAATCAATTAAAAAAATTTTAAGTGCATTCTTTTTATTAGTTTTTGCGGTTGCATTAGTAGCTTGCGGAGATGATAAAAAAGATGATAACAAAAAAGATGATGATGATAAAAATGGTGTAACAGATAAAGTTACAGTAGATGCTGATTTAGATTCTAAGTGGGTTGGAAAATTATCAGGACGCACTGTTTATTTAACAACATGTGGACAAGCTGATAGTGGTGTTGTTGCCTCAATTATGTCAAATGGAGGTATTGTAGATGAATCATATGTAGCAGATGATTTACTTACTGCAGAACAGGTTTTAAACGCTATAAATGAAACACCAGTTGAAGGTGAAACACCAGTTGAAGGTGAAACACCAGTTGAAGGTGAAACACCAGTTGAAGGT
>CAYVQA010000001.1:0-13456 GCA_964453965.1 uncultured Staphylococcaceae bacterium | reverse complement strand
ACACCAGTTGAAGGTGAAACACCAGTTGAAGGTGAAACACCAGTTGAAGGTGAAAATGCTAATGTTCCTGTTGTTATTTTAGTAGTAGGAGCATCATCAAAAGGATTAGGTGCTGCTGGCGTAAATGTAAGTTCAGAAACAAAAAGAGCTGGTGATTTTGCTTTAGCTGCATCTCAAAATAAAATTGAATTAATTGTTGTTCATGTAGGAGGAACTGCACGTCGTGGTAGTACATCTGATCCAATTATTAAAGCAGCTGCACCTGATGCACATTTATTGTTAGTAGTTGAAACAGGTAATGCAGATAAATATTTTACAAATACTGCAACTGAAAATTCAATCGAAATTTACTTATATTCAAGAAATTCAAAAATGATTAGTCCATTTAAAACATTATTTGGTATAACTGAATAATCTTATGAGTATACATCGAAAACAATTAAAAGGACTTTTATTACTTTTAATAATATTAATTGTTTTCTCTTTAGGAAGCTGTTCTAAGAAAACCCCAACTAATAAAGAAAAAATCACTATAGAACATACCAGTCATACAATTTTGACTGGTATGGAACTATACGAAACTGAAGTTCATATTTATAAAAGTAATGTAGATGGTCCAAAAGTTGCCATCGTAGGTGGTATTCATGGTGATGAATTAGCAGGATGGAAATCAGCTTTGCAGTTATTAGAAAAGGATAATTTTCAGGGCGAAGTTTTAATAATTCCAAGAGCAAATTATCTTGCGACTGTTTTAGAAAAAAGATATCCTGGTCAAGGTAGTAATGGAATGTATAAGAATGTTAAGTATTCAGATTTAAATCGCATTTTTCCAGGTACTCTATCTGGAACAATTACAGAGCGAATTGCATATGAGATTATCCAAGAAATTGAAGAATTTCAACCAGAATACATTATTGATTTACATGAATCATTAACATCATATAATGATTCAAAAAAACCGCGATTGGGAAATTCACTTATATGGACTAATCGTAAAACATCACTATTCGCAGAAGATTTAGTTTATGACTTTAATAATCAATATCTTGAAGAAGGAGAAACTGTATTTACAACTTTATCTCCAGCTGTAGAAAATACTTTTAAT
This sequence comes from uncultured Staphylococcaceae bacterium, assembly GCA_964453965.1. Lineage (GTDB taxonomy): Bacteria > Bacillota_I > Bacilli_A > ML615J-28 > CAG-313 > CAYVQA01. Next base: position 12,351 of record CAYVQA010000001.1, on the reverse strand, counting down.
GATTATTGTAGTAAAAATTTTGATGCGGTTGTATTTACAATCGAAACGAATAGGCAATTAGAATTAACACGAAGAATTGAACAACAAATACAAATTTTAGATTTATTTTTTAAAACGATTTGGAATAAAAATAATTAATAATGAGGAGAATTAAATGAAATTAAGAAAAATCTTATTATCTATCGTTACTACTCTTTTATTATTTACACTTGTAAGTTGTGATAAAAAAGAAAACGATAATAAATTTAGTCCGACATCTATTTCAACGGTTTTAACAACATATAAAAATAATCAAGATACCAAAATTGAAGGTGTCGTTTATGGTGTTGTTAAAAATGGATTTTACATTTCAGATTCAAATGAATGTGGCGTCTTTGTTGTAATGGGCGATAATTGGAAAACTAATGTTAATGTTGGCGATAAAGTACAAGTAAAAGGTCAATTTAGTATTTCAAATAGCTTTTTACAAGTTAAAAATGTTACAAGTACAAAAGTTGTATCAAGTAATAATTCGCTTACTTTAACATCTTCAGAATTGACAATTAATGAGATTAATAAATTAGATTCTACAACTAAGACTGGTTCATACGCTAAACTTGTAACTGTTACAGCAACAGTTGAAAAAAATACAGCTGGTACAACTGTATTAAAAGATGATGAAGGAAAAACAGTTTTAGTTTTTAATCAATCAAATGATTTAATTAATGACTATTTAACAAAACGCGTAAAAATTAATGTTATAACACATAAATATGATGAAACATCAAATTGTTGGATTGTTTCTTTCGCAGGAACATCATCAGATATTGTTGGCGCAGAATTAACTTTTGAAACACTTGTTAATAAAGCAAAAGAACATATTGAATCTGAAGTTCCTACAGAATTTTGTGGCGCATTAACTTTACCAACATCACATCCAATTTTTACATCACTTACATATACTTGGGAAGTTGAAGAAAATGAGTATGTAAAAGTTGAAAATAATATTGTTAGCGTGACTATTGATAAAGAAGATCACAAAGTAAAATTTTATGTTACTATTTCATATGGAAGTAATAATGAAACTTTACCATATGAATTGACTTCAAAAGCACTTACATATCAATCAATAAGTACTTTACTTGCAAATAAACCACAAACTAATATGACTATGGTATCAACATCAGGAATAGTAGTTGCAATTACTCGCAATCAAAGTACTTCACTTCGTTCATTTGTATTACAAGATAAAGATACTTTAGAAACAATTGTTGTTGATTTTACAAATAATAAAAATGCTGTTATTGGTAATACTAGTGATACATTTAAAGATGTAAAATTAGGTGATGAAATTGAAATTAATGGTTCATTTGACAATGGTGAAAGATGCTCAATTGAAAATGTAACTAGATTAGAAATTAAATCAAGTGGTAATGAAATAAAATATGATGTAGATAATGCATTAGAAATATCTGATGAGGAATCATACAATAAATTAGGCAAAGAATATAAAAATTATGTTGGAAAACTAGTAAAAATTGTTAATCCATTCTTAAATTATTCAACATCATCAACACCAGCTGATACAAACTGGGTTAGATTTGGTTGGAACAATAAGAGCGGTAACACAGGTTTTGGTTCAACTGATGATACACACATATTTGCATTCTTAATTGCAGCTCAAAATGAATCGTTAGGAACTGAAACATGGCATACAAATTATGACATTCCATTTATTAATGACAAGAATGGTGCAAAACAATTTAATGTTACTTATTATGTATATCCTGTTTATTATGAAGATTCAACATACTTACAATTTATTATTCCTAGTAGCGAATGCATTGAATTAGGTGTTTCAGAAAAAATCAATTTTGAATTAGCAGGAGAAATTCCTTCATATGTTGATAAAGCAACAACGAGTAAAATTGAACTTCCAAATACTCATGAACTAGCTGGAACAATTACTTGGACTTCTTCAAATGAAGATGTAATTTCATCAAATGGAACAATTGGTAATGTAACGAAATCAACAAATGTCGTTTTAACAGCAGAATATGTTTACGAAAGTATGGAAATTAAAACTCAATTTATAGTATGTGTCATTCCTAGTGAAGCTGAATCTATTTCAGCTGTCTTAGAAAAAACAGAAGACATATATGTAAGAGTTAGCGGTGTTGTAGTTAGTTATGTATCTGATGGTAATGATGTTGAAAGCAGGAAGGGTATATTATTATTAGAAAAAGAAACTGGTAAAACATTATTAGTAACAAATTTAGCAGTATTTGGCGGTACTAATGGTGCATATGTTGATGAAAAAGGTAATGCAATTACAATTGGTGATGAAATAACATTAACTGGTAAATATAGTTTAAATACATCTGCAATTGGTAGTGGTCCTGCTCAAACTGGAAGAAACTCAGTAGAATTAGCAAAAGATTCAAAACTTGAAGTAACAGTTAAAGATGTTACATTTGATTATCATTTAGAAAATGCAATTGTTATAAATAATAATGAAGAATTAAAAGCGTTTACTGAAAATATTCAATACGGAACAATATTAAAACTTGTAGGTACAAAAGAAAATCCAATTTATATTGGTGGTTCTGCATCAAAACTTCCAGTTAACTTTAAAATATTCTATACTGAAACAGGTGAACCTGCAAACGATGCATCAGCTGCAAAATATGATGGAACTATTTATTCATTAAAATCTGATGTTGTAAGTGCTACATGGGGTGAAAACTGGTATAAAGAATGTTTTGGTATTACAAATGCTTTTGTTGGCCCTAATAAAACTAATTCAGGTGTCGCAATAACTGGTGAAATTTATGTAGCAGTTGCATATCGTACAGGAACTTATTTTCAAATGTGTGCAGTTGCGTTAGACCAATGGAATGTTAGCCGTGAAGGAAAAGTAAGTGACGTTGAAAGCTTATTTAAGTCTATAATTCCAACAACAGTTGAAGATGGAGCGCAAAACTTTACTCTTCCAACAGAAACAATCTTCACAACTGGTAAGATAACATGGGTATCTAGTGATTCTACATTATTTGATATCGAAATAATGACTGCATATGCTGGAACTGTAGATAAAGAAGTTAATTTAAATGCGACATTTACATTAAATGATGAAGAACAATCAATAACATTAAAAGTTATAGTGACAGGTTTAACAAATAGTATTGAAGAAACTGAAATTTCTGCATTACTTAAAACTGGAACAAATAATACATTACAAATTACTGAAGGAATAGTTGTTGGTTATCATAGTGATGGTAATACAAATGGTGATGAGCGAGGCATTATTTTAATGGATTCATTAACTAGTGAATTATTATTAATTGATGGTGTTCAAAAATTAACACCTAGTGATAAAACATTTAGCCATGGAACATATTATGCAACAGACGGAACAGTATTAGAACTTGGTGATAAAGTAAAATTATTTGGAAAATATTTAGTAAGTGAAACTCGTAAATCAGTTGTAATTATTGATGATTCTTATATTAATGTTATAAGTAAAAACAATCAAATTACTTGGGGAAATCCAACTGTAACTATAACAAATAATGATGAAATGACAGCATTTGCAGCAAATCTTCAAGTTGGTGTTTTAGTTAAATTTGTAGGAACTGAGGATAATCCATTCTGTTTTGGTGGCTCATCAAATACTGCGTCAAAAATTAATTATAAATTCTTCTATAATTCAGAAGCAAAAGTTAATGATGATACAAAATATAATGTTAAACATGGCGACGTAAATGGTTTATTACAATTTTCATTTAAAGGTCAAGTTAATGTTTGTTCATTAGGTAACAATTGGTGGGATACATATTTTGGTTTGCCTAATGCATTTGTGGGTCCTAAAAAAGATGAATGTCTTCCTTATACATATAAAGGAACAATTTATGCAGTAGTTTCATCCGTTACAAGTACTTATTTACAAATGTCATTTGTAAATGTATCAGAAATATCTGCCACAATGATCCAAAGTGGCGTTATCCCTACAGAAGCATAAAATATATTAAAAGTTTTATATCATGCGTAGCATATTGTTACGCATGGTATTCGTAATAAAACTTAGATAAGCAATAAATGAGTAATTATTTTTGTTTATCTAAATTTTATTACAATAATAAAATTTAAGAAATACAAGGAGAAAAAATATGCGTACAATTAATTTATTAGATGTTACAAAAAATGTAAAAGAATCATTAATTTCTGCTTGTGAAGACATACCAGAAGAAGTTTTAAATTGTCTTCGCTGTAAGGTTAATGAAGAAAAATCAGATCTTGGCCAAAAAGTAATTCAAGAAATTATTAAAAATGATGAATTAGCAAGAAGAAAACATTTACCAATTTGCCAAGATACAGGTGTTGTTGTTTGTTTTGTTGAAATTGGTAATCAAGTTCATTTTGAAGGAAATTTATATGAAGCTATTAATGAAGGGGTTAGACAAGCATATACAGAAGGTTATTTACGTAAGTCTGTAGTAAAACATCCATTAAATAGAGTAAACACAAAAGATAATTCACCTGCAATTATTCATATTAAATTAGTTGAAGGAGATACGTTTAAAGTAGATCTTGCACCAAAAGGTGGTGGAAGTGAAAATATGAGCTTAGTAAAAATGTTAATACCTGCTGATGGCATTCCTGGAATAAAAAAATTAGTATTAGATACAGTGTTTAATGCTGGTGGTAAACCTTGCCCACCAATTATTGTTGGACTTGGAATCGGTGGTAATCTTGAAAAATCAGCTTTACTAGCTAAAGAAGCATTACTTAGACCAATTGATGATGAAGCTGAAGATGAAAAAACAAGAGAACTTGAAAAAGAATTATTAAAAGAAATTAATGAATTAGGCGTAGGCCCAATGGGATTTGGAGGTACTGTTACATGTTTAGCAGTAAAAATTAATACATATCCATGTCATATTGCAAGTCTTCCAGTTGCAATTAATATTCAATGTCATGCGGCTCGTCATAAATCATTTACATTATAGAAAAGGAAAGATTATATGAAATTACAATTACCTTTAACAGAAGAACAAATTTTGAATTTACGTGCAGGTGATATTGTATATTTATCAGGCGTTATATATACAGGTAGAGATGCTGCTCACCAAAGATTAGTAAATTTATTAAATGAAAATAAACCATTACCAATAAATGTAAATGGTGGTGCAATATATTATGTTGGACCAACTCCAGCTAAACCAGGAAGAGCTATAGGTTCTGCAGGTCCTACATCTAGTTATCGAATGGATCCATTTGTTGAACCATTATTAAAACAAGGTCTAAAAGTAATGATTGGTAAAGGTCCTAGAAGTGAAGAAGTAAAGAAAAATTTAGTAAAATATCATGCTGTTTATTTATCAGCAATAGGTGGTGCTGCTGCATCAATTTCCGAATCAATTAAAAAATGCGATCTTGTAACGTATGAAGATTTGGGTGCCGAAGCAATTTATCGCTTAGAAGTAGAAAATTTTTATGCAGTTGTTACTTATGATACGGCTGGAAATGATTTATTTGCAGATGGAATCAGTGAATATAAAAAGAAATAAAATTATTATTATTGTTTTTTTAATATCTTTTATGATGCTTCTTCATTCGTGTGGAAAAGAGGGAAATGATAATAAAAATTATCCTGTTATTAATAATGAATTTCCTTCTGAATTAATTGGAATTGCAAAAGATAAAAAAATCTATTTAACTTCTTTTGGACAATCTAAAGAAGTAGAAGATTTAAATCTATTCTTATTTAAAAATAAAAATATTGAATATTATCAAAATAATAATTTACAGATAACAGATGTTGAAAGTGGAACAATTGTCTTTGCTGTTGTAGGTTGTAGTATCAAAGGCTTAGAAGCACAAAATACAACTTTAAATGAAGAAATGTTGAGATGTCGTTCATTTGTTAACGCAAATAAAGAAGGAAAAATTACATTAGTAACTTGGCATCTGGGTGGAATGGCTAGGAGAGGTACAACGTCTGATGAAATTATAAAAGTTGCTTTATCTGGTTCATCTCTTACTATTTACGTTGCAAGTGGAAATGAAGATAATTATTTATCAAATATTTTAAATGAAAACAATATTCCTTCGTATGAAATAATGAGTATAACTTTATTAAATAATCCAATTAATTATTTATATTCTATAAATATGGAGGAAAACTAATATGGATGGTTTAAAAATCGTTACTCTTATTTTATGTATAGGTTATTTAAGTTATATTGTTTTTGAAAGAATATATTATGATAAACTAAGAAAAAGTTTTAAACATGTTATTCTTGTTAACGGAATAAGAGGAAAAAGTACTGTTTGTCGTTTAATTGATGCAGGTTTACGTAATTGTGGATATAAAGTATACACAAAAACAACAGGAACTTTGCCAATGATTATTGATGTAAATAATGAAGAAAAACTTATTAAAAGACTTGGACCTGCAAATATTCGTGAACAATTAAAAATAATGTATGCTGCAAAAAAACAAAACGCGGAAATATTAGTTATTGAATGTATGGCTGTTAATCCAGAATTACAAGAAATAGTTCAACAAAAAATGGTAAATGCTGATATCGTTATTGTAACAAATGTTAGAGAAGACCATATTGGTGAAATGGGAGATACATTAGAAGAATTAGCTTTTGCATTTTCAAGAACATTACCAAAAAAAGGAAAATTCGTTATAAATAATGATGAGTATTTAAAAATTTATCAAAAAGAAAATCTTAACCAAGCAGAAATAATAATAGCGAATGATTATGGTTTTAGTAATGACGATGCTCAAAATTTTTATCAAACATTTCCAGACAATTTAAATATATCTTTAACAATATGTGATATTTTAGATTTACCGAAAGATGATTTTATTATTGGAATGAAAAATTATCATAAGGATTTTGGTACTTTTCAAATTTTAGAAAAAGATAATGTTATTTTAATAAGCGCTTTTGCAGCAAATGATGTAACATCAACAAAGATTATTTTTTCAGAAATTTTAAAAAAATACTCTATAAAACGTATTTCTGTCCTTTTTAATTGTCGTGATGATCGTCCTACAAGAACAAATCAATTTATTGATTTAATTGTTGAATTAAATTGTCCAAAAGTAATGATTTACGGTTCAAATATATCTTATGTTAAAAGAAAATTAATAAAAAAAGGAATTACAAATATTCAAATTATTAAAAAAATAGAAGATCTCAATAATGAAGATGTTATTTTTGGAATCGGGAATATTAAAAATTTTGGAATTGATTTAATTAATTATTATAAAAAAATAGGTGATAAAAATGACTAATGCGATAATACTTGGAATTTTAATAAGCATAATTTTTTATGAAATAACACATATTTCACCTGGTGGAATTATTGTGCCGGCATTAATGGTATTATATATTAATCAGTTAGATCGGATGATTTATACAGTTATTGTTGCACTTATTACTTATTTAATTGTAAAAGTGATATCAAAATATTTAATTATATTTGGTAAACGTCGTTTTGTTGTTTTAATAATAATTAGTCTTTTGGTTAATTTGATATTACAACTTATATTACACTCTTTTTCACTTTATTTATTAAATATTTCAATTATCGGTTATACAATAGCAGGTCTGATTGCAAATGATTTTTGTAAACAGGGAGTAAAGAAAACTTTACCTTCTTTAGCAATAGTAGTTTCCTTAATTGAACTTATTCTAATTTGTATTAATCAGCTTGGTATTTAATATGAAAGCAAATCGAACATATGTAAATTTGTTTTTTGTTGCTTGGGCTTTATTAATGGTTATCGCAGTTGCAATTGCATTGTTAACACCTGAACAAAAAATATGCCGTTATTATAATGAAAAAATTGAAGCTTCAAATTTAACAAATCAAGCTTTTGAAGCAATTTATCAATATAAAATTGAACATAATATTCCAATATCTATAGATGATAAAAATAATACAGGTTTAATAGGTGATAAGTATACTTCAATTACTACTACTTTAGGAATTCTTGAAGCAAAAAGAACTTCAATTAATCCAAATTTCGCAGCGGTGATTTTAGATATGTTAAAAGAATCTGGTATTAAAAAAGGTGATGAAGTTGGAGTTATTTTTTCAAGTTCGTTTCCAGCTCTTAATATTGCGGTATTATCCGTACTAGAAGTCTTTGATTTAAAAGCATGTATTATGGGATCTGTTGGGGCATCAAGTTATGGTGCAAACAATCCAAGTTTTACATTCTATGATATGTCAGAATACTTATATAATCTAGGAATATTTAAAAATCGTATTAATTTAGTTTCTTTGGGTGGTGCATCCGATGTTGGTAGTGATTTTATGGATGATAATGAAAAAGAAGAAATTATTAATCGAATTAAAATAAATAAAACAGATTTTTTGTTTGAAAGTGATTATATAAAAAATCTTAATTATCGAAAAAAATATTTTTATGAAAAAGTTCCAAATATGAAAATCTTAATAAATGTTGGTGGTAATTTAGTCTCAATGGGAAAAGATGAATGTGCTTTTATCGATTATAATGGCTTAGTAAAGGCTTCATATTATGGTGTTAATAAACATAAAAATAGTGATAAAAAAGGTTTAATGGATTATTATTTAGAAGAAGGAATTAATGTGATTCATATGTTAAATATAAAAGGCTTAGCAGTCGAATATGGTTTACCATATGATCCACTTAATAAAATTGAAATAGGGTCTGGGGATGTATATTTTGAAACTAGTTATGATTTAACAATTCCATTTATTGCAATCGGATTATCGATTATCTTTTTATGTGGATATTTTGTTTATCGGAAAAAGGTGGTACAATGAAAGAAAAAATATTTTTTGTGGAAGATGATGTAAATATTTATGAAATAATAAAAGCTACGTTATCACTAGCGGGATATGATATCATTGGTTTTTATGAACCATTAGAAATGCTTGAAAAGATTAAAGATGTTCAACCGGATTTAATCATTCTTGATTTAATGTTACCTAATATGGGCGGATATGAAGTAATTAAAAAATTACAAGAAAATAAAAAGTTTGCGTCAATTCCAATTATTATTGTTTCAGCTAAGTCATCGGAAATTGATATTGTTAAAGGTCTTGATATGGGCGCGTCTGATTATATTACTAAACCATTTGGTTTGCTTGAATTCTCATCCCGAATAAAAGCAAATTTAAAAAAACGTATTGTTAATGAAAGAGAATATAATGTATTAGAAATTAGAGACCTATGTTTAAATATTTTAGAACACCGTTGTACCTTAAAAGGAATTCCAGTTGATCTTACTGTTAAAGAATTTGAAGTGGTAAAACTATTAATGCGAAATCCTTCGGTGGTTGTAACAAGAGGTAAAATGTTAAATGTAATTTGGGGTTATGAATATTTGGCAGAAACACGAACATTAGATATGCATGTTCGCTCAATTAGAGAAAAGTTTTCAAGAATTTCTGATGAACCTTATGTTGAAACTGTTAGAGGTATTGGTTATATAATTAATCAATAAAGATAAAATGCGTGACGAAATTATTAAACGAAATATGTTAATAATTATTTCTAGTTTACTTGTATTCTTTTTTGCAAGTTTGTATATCATATCTTATACAAATCGAAAGAATCTTGAAACAGAATTAATTAATGTATCAAATATTCTTTTTGAAAAATTAGATAAAACTATTTCTGAAGAAGAAATGAAAAATGAAGTTAATATATTTACAAATAATCAAGATTGGTTTTATGTAGTTGTTACAAATAGTTATGGTAATTATGTAATTGATAGTTCAACTGATGAAAATTTAGAATTTAGTAATCGTAAATTGTCAAATGATGAATTAAAATTAATAAATAAAATTGATGAAAAAGATCGTATTTATATTAATAATCAAATGATTTATTATATTTATAAATTAAATGACAATATAATTATACGAACCGCATTTCAATTTGAAAATAACGTGGAGTTTATTTTACTTAGTGCATTCTATATGTTGATTTTAATCATTATTTCGTTTATATCGACAATTTATTTATCAAATAAAACAAGTAATCGAATAATTGAAGCGTTTTATAAAATAAATAGAAACTTAAAAATAATTAATGAAGGCAAATATGAGCCAATTGAAACAAATCATCGTTATTTTGAAGTATCAGAAATTTTAGAAGAAATTAATAAGAATATTTATAATCATATAATAACTTCAGAAAGAGAAAGAGCACGGATTAGTTTTATTATTAATAATGTTAAACAAGGAATAATTGTAATTGATGAAAATCAAAAATTAATGTTTGTAAATTCTTATGCAAAAAGAATTTTGAAAATTGAACAAGTAATTGAAGAAGATGTATTTTATTATAATTATATCAATAATAAAAACTTTATTGATGCTTATAATAAAACTTGTAGTAATAAAATTCCAATACATATTGATTATGTCGATGAAGAAGCTGAACGAATTTACGATTTTCGTTTTTCATTTCAAATTAGTAATTGGCAAAATCAAGATGTTCAATTAGGAATGATTTTTATAATTATTAATGATGTTACTGCAGTTAGGAAAAATGATGAAAGCAAAAATGAATTTATTTCAAATGCATCGCATGAATTAAAAACACCAATTACGACTATTCTTGGATTTTCTGAATTAATTATGAGTGGAATTGGAACATGTGATCATGTTGTGAAAGATTATATTAATAAAATTCACAATGAAACAATTAAAATGCGAAATACTATTAATGAATTATTATATTTATCAAATTTAGATTATCGTTCACCATCTATTATGTTAGATGAAGAAGTAGATTTAGATCAAGTTTTATCCGATTTAATCTATGACTATGTAAATATGGCAAAAGACCGAAATATTATAATTAATTATAATAAAAAAGGTAATACTGTGATTAAAGGAAGCGAATCATTAATAATTCATTTATTTTCAAATTTAATTGATAATGCGATTAAATATAATAAAGATAATGGAATTATCAATATTAATTTAATTGAAAATGAAAACACAATATCTGTCATTATTGAAGATACAGGAATTGGTATTCCTGAAGCTCATATTAAGAATATTTTTGAACGTTTTTATCGTGTTGATAAAAGCCGAAGTAGGGAAAAAGGCGGAACAGGACTTGGGCTTTCAATTGTAAAAAAAATTTGTATGGTACATAATGCAAATATAAAAGTTACAAGCAAAGTTAATCAAGGAACAACATTTGAAGTTGTTTTTGGAAAAAATATCTAAAATTTAATATAAAATTGAGGAGAAAAAAATGAAAAAAGAAATGTTGCCTACAGCTTTAGTAGGAAGTATGACAACAAAAACTGATCTTAAAATTGACTTTTTTGGTGAAGTTGATGAATTTAGTGCATATATTATGGATTTATATCATAATGTTAATGATCAAGAATTAAAAAATTACTTAATTGAAATTGTTAAAAATTTATCAAAAATAATGGGAATTGTAGCTGGTAGTAACGCGGAGTTTTCAGAAGATGAATTAAATTCGCTCTTAAAAATGATTGACAAGTATTTAGTATTGACTGGAAAATTAACAAGTTTTGCGATTCCTGGGTTAACTCCTTTATCTGCAAAAATTCATATTGTTAGAACTGTATGTAGAAGAGCTGAACGTGCTTATGCAAGAGTTTATGAGAAATATGGTGGGAATAATTATATTTTCGAATATTTTAATAAATTGTCGACTTTCTTTTATAATCTAGCTCTATATTATGAAAAATAAGGTGATCATATGAAAATTGGCATTTTTGATTCTGGAATTGGTGGTTTACCATTTTTAAAAATATGTTGTGAAAGATATCCAGAAAATGAATTTTATTATGTTGGTGATCAACTCCATTTTCCATATGGTGAAAAGAGTGATTTATATATCATTAATCGAATAAAAAAAGTTTTTGCTTTTTTTGCAACGAAAAAAGTTGATCTTGTTTTAGTCGCATGTAATACAGCTTCTCTTCAACTTGAAAAAATTAAAGATAAAATTGATACTCTTTATTCTTTTAAAGTATATAGTGTCATTGATTTAATTGTTAAAAACTTTGAAAATTGTTCATTTAAAAAAGGTATTTGTATTGCGACAAATTTAACAATTGAAAATAATGTTTATGCAAACAGACTTAAAAAATATGATTTTTGTTTAATTCAAAAAAAAGCTAGCAAATTAGTTAGCTTAATTCAAAATCATCATTCAAATGTTGAAATAAGTAATGAAATTATTAATTTAAAACTTAATAATGTGGATTTTATAATCCTTGGTTGTACACATTTTGTTTGGATTAAAGGTACACTTCAAAAGATGTATCCCTCAATTAAGTTATTTGATGGAACTGAAAA